>DASTJG010000644.1:0-9371 GCA_035716785.1 Anaerolineales bacterium | reverse complement strand
GTGACGATCCACAATCTTCCATTTTTGGGACCGGATGTCAAAGAGCTTCTGGAAGAATATGGACTGCCGCTGGCGAACACGGACCTGCCGGATTGGGCGCGTGTCATGCCGATGCCGCTGGGGTTGTGGGCCTCAGATGCGATCGTGGCTGTTTCACCAACCTATGCTGATGAGATCTTGAATGAAGAATTCGGATGTGGTTTACAAGACTTTTTCCGGAATCGCACTGATAGCCTGTCGGGTATCTTGAATGGGATTGACATCGATTCCTTCGACCCGCAAACGGATCCCACACTCGCAGCGAATTTCAACGCGAATACTCTTTCTGAGCGCCCGCGCAACAAAACTGCCCTGCAGGAACGAGTCGGGCTGCCTGTCAATTCTGATGTGCCTCTGCTTGGCATGGTTTCGCGTATGGACCAGGCCAAGGGAATTGACATTGCCCTGCGGGGTTTGAAAATGATGGCAAAACGGGAGTGGCAATTGGTCCTTTTGGGCGCCGGGGATCCGAACCTGGAAGAGACGGCGAAGAAGTTACAGGAAGAACTGCCCGAGCGTGTACGTGTGGAGACGCGCTATGATGCCAAGCTGGCGCGCCAAATTTATGCTGGTTCCGATATTTTCATGATGCCCTCACGTTATGAGCCATGCGGCATTTCGCAGATGATCGCCATGCGTTATGGCAGTGTTCCGCTCGTGCGCGCGGTCGGCGGCTTGCATGACACGGTCACAGACAGTGAAACGGGCTTTGTTTTTGTCGATGCAAAATTGAAATCCTTCAATGACGCTCTTCGAAGAGCGTTGAGTTTATACCCATACCATTCCCGCTGGATGAATCTTCAATTGGCAGGCATGGTGCAGGATTTTTCCTGGACGAATTCGGCAAGAAAGTATCTGGAAGTCTATAAAAAGTTGATAGTGGAAGGTGCTGCTCCTCTTCGTACGACAAGTGGATTTGGAATTCGCGAAGGCTGAGGTGAACCATGAAAGTACGAGCAGTAATTCTTGCCGGAGGCGAAGGTTCCCGGCTCGGTGTGCTTACAGTGAAGCGGGCAAAGCCTGCCGTTCCCTTCGCTGGCAAATATCGAATTATCGATTTCCCTCTATCGAATTGTGTTAACTCCGGCATTTTTGACCTGATGGTGCTGGCACAATACCGCCCTCAATCCCTGATCGAACATATTGGTTCCGGCGCCCCCTGGGACTTGAACCGTGATTTCACGGGCGGGGTCAAGATCCTCACTCCGTTCAAGGCACGTTATGACTCTGACTGGTTCGTTGGAACGGCAAATGCAGTCCAGCAGAATTTCAGCTTTATCAAACAGGATTTTCCTGACCTGGTGTTGATCCTCTCCGGTGACCACATTTATACGATGGATTACGAGCCGATGATCTCTTTCCATCTGGATCAACGGGCAGACCTGACGATGGCCACATTCCACGTTCCCATCGAGGAAGCTTCGCGCTTTGGCGTTCTGACGATGGATAATAAATATCGCGTCACATCGTTCCTGGAAAAGCCGCCCGAGCCTCCGTCGAATCTTGCCAACATGGGAGTCTATCTCTTTAACCGGGAGCTGCTGGATCGGGTTCTTTGGGAGGATCGCATGAACCCTGAATCTTCGCATGATTTTGGTAAAGATATAATCCCGCGCTTGATTACAGCGGATGCCCGCGTCTTTGCTTTTCCGTATACAGGCTACTGGATGGATGTGGGCACAATTCAATCTTACTGGCAGGCCCACATGGATATGCTGTCGCCGGTCCCGAAGCTCAAACTTTACAACCGCAGCTGGATCATTCGCACACGCACCGAGTCCCAGCCACCGGCGCGCCTGCCCGCCAGCGCGCATGTGTATGCGAGCATGATCTGCGATGGATGTTATGTTGGCGCTGATGCACGCGTGGAGAGCAGTGTGCTCTCGCCGGGTGTGGTGATCCGCCCGGGTGCGGTCGTACGCGAATCTATTATTTGTACCGATACTGTAATCGAAAGCGGGGCAGTGATCGAGCGTGCCGTCATCGATAAGCGCTCCCACATTTACGAGAACGCGCACGTTGGATGGGGCGTGGCAGACGCGAATATCCGGCTGGCGCTGGTGGGCAAAAATTGTGTCGTCCCTGCCGGCTATGTCGTCGAGCCGGACGCTCAAATTGGCACGGACGTTACTGAAGCAGACTACGAAGAATCGACTGTACGAGCAGGTCAGTACATTCAGACACGGAGACCAGCAAATGAAATTTAACCGTTCAGGCGGCATCCTCCTTCATCCCTCCAGCCTGCCCGGTCCTTATGGCATCGGTGATATCGGCCCGCAAGCTTATCGTTTTGTCGATTGGCTCGTTTCCACTGGGTGCAACCTCTGGCAAGTCCTCCCCCTGGGTCCCACCGGATATGGCGATTCACCCTATCAATGCTTTTCGGCCTTTGCAGGCAACCCCTACCTCATCAGCTTTGACGCGCTGATCGAAGACGGATTGTTGAGTCAGGATGATTTTGCAGAGATGCCGGACTTGAACGCCTCCCGCGTGGACCCTTCGACAGGGCTCAGGGTAAACTTCGGCCTGCTCATCCCATGGAAGCTCGATCTCCTGCAAAAGGCTTTTTCCCGTTACCTCGCTGATACAGAAAGACTTCGTGAGGAGTTCGAGCAATTTCGTGCGGAGAATGCCTCCTGGCTCGACGATTATGCTCTTTTTATGTCGATCAAAGAAGCGAACGGTGGCGGCGCGTGGAGCGACTGGGATGAATCCCTGCGCAGGCGGGAGCCGTCCGCGTTGAGGAAAGTGCGCCAGGAACACTCGGATGATATTCTGAGATATTCGTTCTATCAATTCCTGTTCTTCCGCCAGTGGAACAGGTTGCGCACCTATGCCAATGAACGCGGGATCAAGATCATTGGCGATATTCCAATCTTCATTGCCTACGACAGCGCCGACGCCTGGGCGCATCCGGATCTCTTCTTCTTGGGCGAAGATAGTTTGCCAACCGTTGTCGCCGGTGTCCCACCGGATTACTTCTCAGCCACAGGACAGTTGTGGGGCAACCCGTTGTATCGATGGGATGTACACAAGAACTCCGGTTATGCCTGGTGGCTGGAGCGCTTCCGCTCGGTCCTGAAGTTTGTGGATGTAGTACGGCTCGATCATTTCCGCGGATTTGCGGGTTATTACGAGATACCCTATGGCGCGCCTACGGCTGAAACGGGACAATGGGTCACGGGTCCAGGCAAAGACTTCTTTGCCACGGTATCTCGAGAGCTGAGCGAATCGAAAAGTTCCACGCTGCCAATCATTGCGGAAGATCTCGGCGTGATCACCCTCGATGTCGTCAAGCTGCGAGAGCAATTCCATTTACCCGGTATGAAGATATTGCAGTTTGGTTTCAGCGGCCCGGATAATCCCTTCCTGCCGCATAATTATGTGACAAATTGTGTTGCCTACACCGGTACGCACGATAATGATACAGCGCTCGGCTGGTTTGCCTCTGCACCGGACGATGAACGAAAATTCGCGCTCCGCTACTTACACAGCGATGGGACTGACTTTGCCTGGGATTTGATCCGCAGTGTCTGGTCGTCGGTGGCAGTCTACGCTGTTACGCCGATGCAGGACGCGCTCCGTCTTGGCACGGAGGCGCGTATGAATTATCCCTCGCGCCTGGGCGGCAACTGGGAATGGCGCATGAAAGAAGAAGATTTAAGCAGTGAATTAGCAGGCAGGTTACGTGAGTTGAACGAGTTATACTTGAGATAACAAAAGAGATGACATCAAAAAGGTGTCATCTCTTTTTACGTCATGCTGAGCAAAGCGGGCGCAAGTTGCCCTGCGCAGAGAAGCATCTCTGCAGGGTGACATATCGCTTTTATTCTTCGCCCGCTTTCTTTTTGCCTTGTTCCTTGAACAGGGATAGATACTGACCGTAGCCTTCCTCCTCCAGCCGCTCCACGGGGATAAACCTCAACGCGGCGGAATTCAGGCAGTAGCGCAGTCCAGTGGGAGCCGGTCCGTCGTCGAAGAGATGCCCAAGATGTGAATCGGCGTTCTTCGAGCGGACTTCGGTGCGCGCCATGAAGAGCTTGTAATCAGTGCGGGTGTCGATATTCTCCGGCTCCAGCGGCCTGGTAAAACTGGGCCAGCCAGTGCCTGAGTCATATTTATCAAGTGAACTGAACAACGGTTCACCCGACACAACATCCACGTAAATGCCTTCCTGCTTGTTATTCCAATATTCATTTGAAAATGGACGCTCGGTCCCCTCGTGTTGTGTCACTTCGTATTGCAGGGGAGATAATTGTTGCCTGAGCTCGGCGTCCGATGGTTTTGTATACCTTGTCATTTCGACCTCCTACGGATAAGTGTTTACTCTATTCTATATCTTCGACGTTAGAAAGACGTAAAAGATTACTCCTGGCTGTATTTATTAATACTTATGTAAGAAATGAATTCAATCTGACTTAAGCCTCCACACATGCACGATGGGCTTGGCTCCATCTGCAAAGAGTTCCAGGACATAGAGTAGGCCGCTCGCCCGGTCAAAGGATACATCACCAATGCGGTAGCGGCGCTGGTCACCCTGACCCACTTCGATCACATCCCATTCCGGCGGAATCAGGTACAGATGCTCGTCGATATCGATCGTTGCGTAGGGTTGCGGCTGCCAGGATGCCAGTTGACCGCTTGCCACTTTCGCGAGGTCCGCCGGGTCGTACAGGATGAACTCCGCATCGAAGCGCGTTGTCCACCAGCCGCGGTTCGAGATACAGGTCCCTTCTTCTGCATTACAACAGCCCGCAAAATCCTCCTGCGGGCAGACGCTTCCATCGGCATTGCGGCAGGTCGGGAAATCCGTGATCGCTGCATCCACGCAAACATGCTGCGGACCCTCAGGGTTGATGTAGCCATACCAGTATTTCGTGCCAGTGCTCTTGGTCCCTGCAAAGAGGACCGTCTGCTTGCCTGAAGAAGTCGTGAGCCAGGCCCCGCCGCCCCATTCGTCCGGGTGTTGGTAGCCGTTCAGGCTACGGACAATTTCCTCGGTGCTATCGGCGTTCTCGTACAAGAGCAAAGTGGTCTCTTCCAGATGCGTTCCAGAAGGGGATGGGCTGCCATCAGCCTGCCAGGGACGATACGCGAAGAGCGCGGGGCCCATGCCGCCCTGTCCGCCATCGCGCATGCGCCCGGTGGCGAGCGGTCGTCCGCTTGTGTATGCGTCTGCCCATTCCACAGGGATCTCGAACATATAACTATTTACGCTGTACAGGTTCTGATTTCCGATGAACCATGTCCCCTGGAAATCCGGGTTCGACAGCGCTGCGTCGAACCAGCCATGTGACGGGACATCCTGCGGCTGGAGGTGCTGCCCCCAGGCAATGTGGATCTTAGGGCCTGTCTCAGGCCGGTTAAGATATTGCAACCCCACCTTGGGAATTTCCTCAAGGTCCGTGAAGTAGCCCTTGGTTACATCGATGAAATCCTGAATGAACTCGGCTGTATTGAGGTCTTCGATGTTGCGGGAGATCACCGGCGCCGGGATACTGATCTCTGCGACCTGATTGCCATCCGGGACTCCACCATAGGCTATGCGGTCATGTCCCATTACAAACAGTGAACCAGGGTAACTATCTGCCGCACTGGACAGATCGCCGTCGGGATTAAAAGTCATGGCGTTGCCGCCATAGGCAAACGTCCGCGGCGGGTCCTCTCCACCGGGGAGGCGGAACGCCCCAAGATATTCCAGGGCATCCGGGCTGATCACATTACCGGATGGCGGTGGATTGGGCTGGGTCTGGGAAACTGCCGGGGTAACGGAGGTGGGACCGGCTGGGGGAGATTCGATCTGAGGTGGATTCTGCCCCATGCATGCAATTATCGACAGGAATAAAGTAAGGACTGACAGAGCGATCTGTGCGCGATGTTTCATCTTTTCTCCTTCCTGGTTCCTGTTAGCAAAGCGACTTTGATCAGGTGCTATAGTTCATGACAGTCAATCCAACTATCATCAGTATAACAACAGAAGTCCATGAAACAAGGGTGACATTGGTTTGAAAGCCGCATTTCTCGATCGATTTTTATCCTTAACGAGACTGCAAACCTCATTTTTACGCAAGTAAGTATAATAATTTTTGCCCGTGCTCACATTGTGGAAAATACAATCTGGCTTCTGGAGCAACTTCGTGCAGGCAAATGCTGTCAATACATCCTCCGAATCTTTGCCGTCCATCCGTGTCGATCTGTCCTTTAGCTTAATTCAGCTGGGAACCACCGTTCTCTGGTCGGTGAACGATGGCTGGCTGTTATATTTTTACCTGCCGCCGGAAGGAAAAGGCCAGGCGCTGGTGCCGCTTGCTTTTTATGGGGTTGTGATCTTAGTTGCGCGCGTACTCAATTCGTTCATTACTCCACCGATTGGTTACTGGTCCGATCACCTTCATAGTCGTTGGGGCAGGCGCCTGCCCCTGATCTTTTCGGCTTCGCTGCCACTCGTGATCGTTTTTGTGTTACTCTGGCTGCCACCTGTCAAAGGCCTTTCAGTCATTAATTTATTTTATCTGGGATTGATGTTGATCCTGTTCAACATCGCTCAAGCCCTGGTCATTATTCCCCTGGGCTCGTTGCTGCCTGAACTGGCGACCCTGGACAAGCACCGGGTCCGTTTGACTATGTGGAGCGCTACCTTTCAGTTACTGGGAGTGATCGCAGCCGGATTGGCGGGGCTGCTCATTGATCGTTTTGGTTTTCCCCGAATGGCGCTTATCTATGCCATCTGCATTTTGCCATTACTCTATTTGCCTTTCCTCACCCTGCGTGAACGACCCGGACGGCAAATTGATACCAAGCAGCGCTTTGGTTTTTTACAAAGCCTGCAAATGACACTCAAAAACCGCGCCTTCCTGATTTTATCGGTCGCTGGCATCTTTTTTTGGATGGCCACCACGTTTGTCATGACAGTCATGCCTTATATCGTCACCGAAATCTGCCTGCTACAGGTTTCAGATGCTCCTTACTTTTATATCGCTGGCGTCCTGGCTCTGCTGGCTTGCTATCCACTGGTGAATTGGCTCGCCGGACGTTTTGGCAAGTTGAGCGTCTTTGCTGGTTCGTTGCTGGCTTCGGCGATCGTGATGCCAGGCCTGATGTTGATCGGTCCCTGGCTTCCGATCCCATTGATGGCACAGGGAATCATCTGGGTCCTGCTCGTATCCATTGCCATGTCTGGGATCACGATGCTGCCGCAGGCCTTTGCTGCTGAGATCACTGACTATGACGAGAAACTGACCGGTCAGCGTCGTGAAGGAGCCTACTACTCATCCTGGGTTCTGCTTGGACAATTAATTGGAGCCCTGGCCGGAGCAGCTTTACCGCTGCTCTTCCTGCTTGGACGCAGCCAGTCTGACGTCAACGGCCCGTTGGGAGTGCGACTGACAGGGCTGATCGGCGGGGTTTTGATGCTGATCTCCCTGTTTGTTTTCTTGCGTTATCCATTGCGCCATTTGTCCGGTCCCAATAGACCACTTGGAGAAAAAAATGAACCTTGATATCCAAAAAATCATTGAATATGAGACGGTCATCCCGCATTGCATCCAGGCATTGCCCGATGATGTCATGCCGGGTGTGTGTACCATTTTGCGCGATAACCTGGTATTGATCTATAGCGGGGATTACCCGGCCCTGGATATTAACCGCGCCTTTTTGCTCCGGGAAACCCCTGAAAAGATCGATGACCTCATTGAAGAAGTCATCGCTTACTTCAAAGAGCGGGGACTTCCTGCAACGATTATGGTCTCCCCGGCCTGTACCCCGGAAGACTTGCCGCAGCGTTTGTTGAAACGCGGCTTTGTCAGGCAGGAACCGGATGAGTGCTGGATCGTCATGGAGCATATCCAAACTGCCAAGGCTCCAAGGACCGACCCCAAGGTCGTGGTTAAGCAGGTAACTAAAGAAGATGTTGGGTTGTTTGCTGAGACAATGGTGACAGCTTATGAAATGGGATCTGATTGGGCGCCGATGCTGGCAAAAGTGCTGGAACCTTCCATTGACCAGCCCAATATCACACATTACCTCGCCTTGATCGATCAAAAGCCTGTGGCTACCATGACTACGATGCACTACAAAGATTATGTGGTCGTGGGGAGCGGTGGTATCGTGCCAGAGCACCGCGGCACCAGCCTGCTCTATAACCTGGGCGTGAAGGTCCTCACGCAGGCGCGCGACAAAGGTGCAGACACCGTTCTCGGGCAGACAACGGTCGGTCCGCTGTTTGAACGCTTCCTGCGTATTTACGGATTCAAGCAGGCTTTCAAACGACAGGGATATCTCCTTGAATGACCACGCTGGTTCGGGTATCTGAACTCAAAAAGAATTACCAGACCGGTAAAGTAAATTTCGAGGCTCTGCGGGGGATCTCGCTGGAAATTGCCGCCGGTGACTTTGTGGCGGTCATGGGGCAATCCGGCAGCGGCAAATCCACGTTGCTGCACATCATCGGTGGACTCGACCAGTCCAGCAGCGGTTGGGTGCAGGTAGGCGAACACAGACTGGATAAGATGAATCAGACCGACCTGGCAATTTTTCGTCGTGACCAGGTTGGTTTTATCTTTCAGTTTTTCAACCTGGTGGAAAATCTAAGTGTGCAGGCCAATGTCGAATTGCCGGCTCTTTTGTCGATCACAAAAAGCAAAAAGGAGATCCGTCGACGCTCGACCGAGCTGCTTGAGCGCCTGGGGATTGCCGATCAGGCTCATAAACATCCCTGGGAACTCTCCGGCGGACAGCAACAGAGAGTCGCAATCGCCCGCGCCTTTATTAATTCTCCGCGGCTTTTGCTGGCCGATGAACCGACCGGCAACCTTGACAGCACCAGTGGCAACGAAGTTCTGGATATTTTGAGCGAATTCAATCGTCAGGGACAAACGATTTTAATGGTCACTCATTCGGCAGAGGCTGCCGCAAGGGCCAACTACGTACTTTTTATCCGCGATGGACAACTCGTCGATCATATGACTGGTGGAAATGACAGCGCCATTGGACAGCGTTTGGTCGAACTTAGGCAGTGAGATGCCATGAATGCGATCTGGGAAAAGATCAAGGCCGACCTGTTCCGCCACCGGATCATCTCTATTTTAATTATTGGCACGATCACGATAGCCGCCACGCTCCTGACCCTGGCTTTGTCCACATTGTCGAATCTCGGGGGACCTTACGATCGCCTGTTCACAGAAGTAAATGGTGCACATCTGTGGATATTCTTTAAAACCGGACGGGTCAATACAGCGGATATTCGCCAAATTCAAACACTTCCGGGAATAGCCAGTAGCACACCTCGGCAATACAGTTATCGCACCCAGGTACGCATTCACGATGCGCGTGTC
>DASTJG010000643.1:0-14156 GCA_035716785.1 Anaerolineales bacterium | reverse complement strand
TGCATACAGCCTTATCGATTACGAGCCTTGCCCATCACGCAGGCAGTGATGGGCAAAGAAAGATGGACTGAGTCCGTCCTCCGCATGTTGGGCGTGGCTTTGGCAGTTGTAGTTGTTGTGATCACCATCGGGGTTTTGGAGAGCGCGATCTTATCCATGCTTGGTGAGACAATCGACTCACAGGGATTTGCACAATTTTTTCCGAAGAGTGTCTGGCAGGGTTTCTTTTTATTGCTGGCAGGTGCAGGGATTGCCGAAGAGACGCTCTATCGCCTCGTGCTTGTGTCGCTGTTCTGGCGACTGACGCGCCGTCCGTGGCTTGCCATCATTCTCGCCGCGGTTTTGTTTGGGGCGTATCATTTGTCACCGCTCGATGGGTTATATCATTACTACTGGCAGCGCCCGATCACGATCTTTACTGTGAGCACGATTATGGGTATAGTCATGGGATATGTGTACCTCAAGCATGGTTATGAAACAGCCGTGCTTGGTCATACGCTTGGGGATTGGATCCCGATGCTGCTCTCACGGATGGGTTGATGCTGTACCGATTGATATTCTCATTGCACCGGGAAAAAAGAAAGCAAAACGGGCTCTCTGCCAGGAAGCCCGTTTTCATTTCTATATTTACTTAGTGTGTCCAAGCTCATACTGTAATGCATCCTCGAGTTCCGGGAAACGAAAGCGGTAACCAGCCAGGAGCAGCCGACTCGGTTCGATACGCCGGCTGGCGAGGAGCAGTTCGGCGGCCATTTCGCCCATGAGAATGTGCAGCAGGAATGCCGGTATATGGCCAGGCTTGCGTCCCAGGGCGCGGGCGACAATGGAAGCAAATTCGGCATTCCGCAACGGGTGAGGGCTGACCGCGTTGACCGGGCCCACCAGTGTCTCTGATTCGAGAGCATACCGGACGATCCTGGCCAATTCTCCCTGTCCGATCCAGCTCGTCCATTGGCGACCGTCTCCAAGCTGGCTGGCCCCGTGCTGGATGTTGGCTGCTCCGATGACAGGCGGAATGCGCAAGTGCACGACCCGGATCCCCGCCTCACTGGCAGGGGCAGTTGCGGCCTCGCCCTCCTGCTGAAAACTGGCCAGAAAGCTTTGCCCGCCCGATGTCTCTTCTGTGATCAGTTGGTCGCCAGACGAGGGGTAAACCCCCATCCCAGAAGCGCATATCAAGACACGTGGTTTGCGCCTGCAGGCCGCCAGCGATTCGGCCAATAACCTATTCGTCCCGATCCGATTTGCGCGCATCTCCTGCTTGAATTTGGCCGTCCAGCGCAACGGCCAGGGTTTCGTGGCCACGTGAACCACCCCTTCGAATCCTTCCAGTCCGGCGCGGTCGATAGTACAGGCATCCGGGTCCCAGCGGACTTCCCCGGGGCCGGGTGCGCGCCTCACAAGACGAATGGCAGTATGACCGTGATCCACCAGATGCCGGGTCACTGCCGACCCAACCATCCCGTTCGATCCAGCGATGAGTATTTTCATGATGTTCTCCTTGTTATTTGTAACATTCAACTTAAGCGGGGTGAGATGCTCTTAATGCCGGTCCTGATGTGAGCGTGAGAAAGACCACCAGGACGGCTGCGGTCAGGAAAATGCTTTGAGGACTGACATACGAAGTAAAGAGAATGACCAGCGCAGGTCCCAGCATGTTGCCGATCGAACCTGCCATGCTCTTGATCCCCATCACGCGGGCTTTGTGTTCCGCCGGTGTGATATCGAGCAGATGGGCGCTCAAGGCCGGGTCGAAGAGGGCATTCCCCAAACCGGCCAGGATGAAGCTCGCAACGATCCAGGTTGCATCCTGAAAGAAGGCCAAGCCAATGAACTGCGCCGAGAACAGTGCCAGTCCCAGGATGAGCACCGGCTTGCGGCCCAGGCGGTCACTCAGGCGGCTGAGGGTGAACTCGCCGAGCATCAATGCCACACCATAGGTGCTCATCGTCAGGCCCAGCTGGGAGGAACTCCAGTTCAGATGATCGTAGGCATAGAACATAAATTGCGGCTCGATGAATGCCCAGGCGAACATCACGGCAAAGCTGATCGCCAGCAGGACAAAGAATGTGGAGAGCGAATGGGGCAGGGAATCCCGGAGGGTCTGAAGCGATGCCTTCAGGCTCTGCCTGGGCAGCCTCGGACCCTCCATTCCTGTTACTACGCGGTGGGTTTCGGGGAGGAGCAGGAATGCCATCCCTAGTGTGATGGCTGCCATTACGATAGATGCTGTGAATGGAACTACATAATCCCAGCGATCGTAGAGTAACCCCCCGAGCAGCGGCCCGGCGATCCAGCCGACCGACGCCCCACCATTGACGATGCCGATCCATTGGGCGCGGCGATCCTGCGGGGCCAGATCCGCGACGATGCCGGCGACTGCGGGGATCAGCCCGGCAGTGAAGGCTCCGGCCAGGGCGCGCAGCAGGATGAAGGCGGAGGCCGAACCGGCGAAAAGATATCCGCAGAACGCAAGTACATAGACTGCCAGCGAGCCCAGCACCAGGGGGCGACGCCCGAAGCGATCTGCCAGGGCGCCCATGAACGGCGCCGCGAGTGTGCTGGTCAGCGCGTAGGCCATGGAACTCAGCCCGAGGGCTTCCACGCCCGCGCCGAAGTCACTGAAGCGGCGGGCGAAGAGAGGCAGGATCATGACAAAACTGGTCATCTGTAAAGCGAGGCAGATCGCCAGAAAAATCATGATCGTCCCTGCGCTCCGCACTCGAACAACGGCGGACGGGATCCGGAGCAGCGGCTTTGCAATCCGTTGAGAAGATTGTGTATCCATGTGATCCTAGGCCTGGGCAAAAGCGGTCAACAGGATGACCAGCATGCCGCTGACCAATATGCCTTGTAAAAGGAGGCGCAGCCGGGCCGGTACTTTGGGGTCCGCCTCCGAACCTGTCGCCCCGGCCTTGACTGTGTTGTTGAACATCACCACCAACACGATCATCAAGCCGATCAGGATGTGCTTGGCCAACATCAGCGCGGACCAGACGTTGCCGAAGTTTCCGACGCCCAGATATGCTTCATTGGCGAGCGTCAAGTAGACACCGGTAATCGCAAACATGCCCAGCGCGGTATAGATGCGCTTGCGGGCGGCGCCATTGATTTCTCCCAGCAGATCGAGCAGGGCCTTGCCCTGAAAGTGCTGGCGGAAGACCGGCAGATACACCAGTGCCAGGAGCTGGTAATGGCCGATCAACATAATTGTCGCCATGGTATGGAACCAGAGGGAAATTGTGGTGAGAAGAGTGGTAATCATAAGTTGACTCCTTTTTTGTCAGTGAAGAAATTCCAGATTGCCCTTAACATAAAACTCCCCCGGGTAGGCCGTCCCTACATCACCATGTAGTTTTTAAATAAAAATGTGGTAGTCCATTTGGGACTACCACAACCTGCGAACAGAAAACGGATTTACAGCCCGATGTCTTTTGCCCGGCGCACCGCTTCTCGTCGATTGTTCACCTGGAGTTTGCGATAGATATTCTTGGTGTGGTAGCGGACTGTGTTCAACGTCACAAACAAGTGCCGGGCAATTTCCGGCCCGTCGAGATCCGATTTGAGCAGCCTCAATACTTCCAGCTCGCGTTCGCTCAGAGGCTCTTGAAGAGGTTGGACTCCTGCAGGCTGGGCTTCGATCTGCCGGATCAGTCCGCTGACTTTTTCGATCCATAGAGGGGAATGGACCTGGCGGGCAAGTTCCAAGGTCTTTGTGGCCAGCTTTTTTGCCGATCCCAGATCTCCATCTGTCAGTGCAAGACTGCTCAGGCTGTAATTGACCCACAAAATGCCAACAGAGGTGCCAAGCTCCTCGAACAGGACCAGGGCCTTCTGGAGATATGTTTTTGCATTTGCCTGTTCGTTGTTCATGATCAGGGTGTTGCCGATGTTCAGCAGGGACCAGCCCATCTTGGCCCGTTCTCCCAAAGCCTGCCCGCGTGCCAGGCTCTGCTCGAACGACTGGATCGCAGCCGCGTATTGCTCCAATACTTGATAACAAAGACCCACCCGCATATTCACCCAGTAGAAATCGTCCAGTGGCGGATACTGTTCCATTGCCTCTCGATAATAACGGATGGCCGTATTCAGATCTTCACGATCCCCGACAAGCGCACCGAGCAGGATCAGGCTGACCGCCATTCCCTCGGCATGTGCCTCTGCGCGTGCCTGCCGGAGATAGTTTTGTGCCTCGGCCGTGAGCTCCTCAAAAACAGCCGCTCTTTCCGCGTAGGGGATCAGGTCATACCAGGACAGCAGGAGCAGCGCCCGGGTCGGGCAGGGAATGCCGCTGGAGGGAAATGACAATTCCCGCCGTGCCAGGCCGAACAACGCTTTGCCCTCACCGTACCGGGAACGCATATCGCAAAATGCATACAGGGACGGCGTGGCAAGCTCGATGGCGTTAAAGTCCCTGTGTTTGATCGCCCACTCCCAGGCCTGTCCAATGTTCTCGAAATCGGCCTGGATCGCATCCAGAGCTTCGGCCTGGGAAGGGCTTTTCAGACGAGGGGCCAGTTGATGAGCGAAGTCAAGATAATAACCGGCATGCAGTCCTTTAACCCTTTCGCATTCCCCGGACTCCACGAGCCTCTCCCCGGCATATTGACGTAGCAGTTCGTGGAGGTCGAAGCGGCCGGAGTCAATGTCATGCTGGAGCAGCGACCTTTCGACCAGCGAAAGCAACATTTTAAGATCTGCTCCGGCGACGACTTTGGCCGCCTGGACACTGAAGCCGCCTCGAAAGACTGCCAGCCTGGGGAATATGGAACGCTGGTCTGCCTCGAGATGATCGAACGAAGAATTGAATACCGTGCGCAGACTGCGATGGCGCACCGGCATATCCCGGATCTCGTGGGCGAGGAAATCCAGATCGCGGTCGATCTGGCTGGCAATGGCCTGCGGGGAAAAGTGCTCCATCCAGGCGGCTGCCAGAAGAATTCCCAGAGGCATTCCATCCACGGAACGGCAAATATGGACGATGGAAAGAAGGTCCTGTTCCCTGATCACAAAGTCGGGTTGGGCCTGCCGGGCTCGCTGCAGGAATAAGCGGATTGCATCGTACGTCTCGACCTGATCCGGTTCGTCCTGTGGAGGAAGTCCCAGTCCGTGCAGAGGATAAAGCACCTCGCCCTGAATGTTGAGCTTTTCCCGTGAGGTGATCAGGATCTTGATCTGCTCTGCTGCAACCAGAATATCGCGGACGAACAACGCTTCTTCCACCAGATCTTCGAAGTTGTCCAATACCAGGAGGAGTTGTTTGGAACTTAGTTCATCCAGGAGTGCTTGCTGAAGGTTCCCGCCCAAAGGAAGATGAATATCGAACGCGGCTGCAATGGCGAAGATCAGACTGTCTCTTGTATTCAGTTGCGCCAGGGAAATGAAACGCACACCCTCCCGAAATCTCTCCTGCAAGGTTGCAGCCAGTTCCCGGGCGATGCGCGTTTTCCCGATTCCCCCTGCGCCCAGAAGGGTGACCAATCGTATTTCCGGATCGGTCAATAATGCCTTCAACCTGTTTAATTCTTCCCGTCGGCCAATGAAGGGCGTAATATCGGCAGGCAGCCCGGCGCGAATGGAATGTACTGGATTGAATTTCGTGCGATCCGCATTGGTAGTCAAAACAGTTTGCTCCTGAACGATACTGCGATTCTACTACCAGGAGAGCATGTTAGCTGATGTTACGCAAACAGCCACCGAGCGCACAGAGTTCTGAGAGTTTTTCTTCTCAGGTTTTCTCTGGGGTCTCTGTGGCAAAGAATAAAACTATGCAAGGGGAGATATTAACTGTTGATCTTTGAGCCTTGCTTTCGAAATACGATCTTCATCGGAAGGTTGACTTGATATTTTTTCATCGTCTTATTGGGCTTGTGCGAGCGCTGTCAAAAGCAGGACGAGGAGGCCGGAGATCGTCATCAGATTGGAATATAGACGGAAGCGAGTGATCCCCAACTCAGCGCTGTTGTTCGAACTCATCATGGGACCTACGCGCAGGATGGCGTTGTACAAGAATCCCAGCGCGAGCATGCCGAAGACCAGGACATGTTTGAGCAGCATCACGATGCCCCAAAAGTTTCCGAAATCCATAAATCCCAGGTAACCTGAATCGATCAGCATGAGATGGGTCCCGGTGACGGCGAAGACGAGCAGGGAGATATACAACCACGGCCGGCTGCGCTTCGAGATCTCACTGAGAGCCGGTGCGTTGTTCTTTGCCAGAATGGGAATGTACATGACGGAGAGCAGGAGGTAATGACCGATCAGGATGACGGTTGCGATGGCATGCAGCCAGGTGGATAGAGCGATCAAGATTTGTGACATTGTGGTAATCCTTTCGAGGTTGATCTTATAATTTTTTGTGAATTACTTATGCATTGAGTAGATGACCAGCATATTTATTTGAGATATATCGATAGCGCCTGGGTATACGGCATTTCAAAGCCTAATTTCTTCGCGTCTTTCATCACGCTGGCATAATAATGTTTCATCTCCTCCTGGCTCCCCGTACTGGCAGCGTGGGCACTGTAGCGCTGGGCGCTTTCACGGTGACCGATATTCCAGCGCACGAGCATGGCAACGAGCCAGTCTGGAAAATTGACGAAGCTTGCCTCGGGGAACTTCTTCAGGTCGACGCCGCGTAATGCACACAATCGATAGAGTTCCTTGGTAGACAGGACACACTGCCGCAGCAGTGCCTTGTCGTTGAGGAAGGCTTTCACATCCCGATGTTTGGCAAACCCGATGGCAAAAGCGATCGCGCTCGCGGCGTGCTGCCAGAGCCAGTGAACGATATTCTCCTGCACGTCCGGCTTCATGTCAGCACGCACAAAGAGAGCCTTTACCTTTTCCAGTTTCCCGGTTGGCTTGCCGTCCACTGCGCCGATATGGATCTCCGCGCCCAGGTTCGTCCAGTAAACGCCATCTCGGATCGTGCCGCCGGCATCCGCGTAGCCCATCAGATATTGTTCCTGGGGCAGTAAGCGGTCGATGCATTCCATTCCTTCCCAGTTCCCCGACAAAATGAGGAAGGTCGCCTGACCGGATACGGGGACAAGCGTTCTCAGTACTTCCTCGGTTTGGTGCATATTCGTAGGGACGATGATGAGCTCGTAGCCATCCGACGGGGAGATTTCCTCCATGCACTTCAGCGCGTATTTCGTGAGGTTATATTTGGGATGTCCTTTTCTCTCGTCCAGTATATCCAGATTGACCCCGTCCTTGAATTGATCTTTCTTACCCTTCCGGACGAAGTGGGTAACGTCAACACCTGCCTGAGCCAGTGCCCAGCCGTAAATAGTTCCAATGATTCCGGTTCCGACGATGAGTGTTTTCATGATTTGCCTTCCTGAAGAGTTTATTCAAATTCGATGATCATTGCAATAATCTTATGAGTGCTTACGAAAAGTAGTTTGGCAGGTTGCTCGATCACTCGCTGGGGTGAAGCGCGATTTGCCTTATGGGAATTGGATTGCTTCGCCGACTTTGATTTCCCGATAGGCTTCCGGGAAAGCTGACCGAAATGCCTCCAGTGTTTCCGATCCGCTATCATGCGGCGACAACGCGATCAGTTTCGGCTGGCGAGCTTCCAGGAACTGGATGTGCGGCTGGACATCCTCTGCGCTGGCTTCTAAGTAGTGCAGTCCGCCGACTACTCCAATCACGTCTTCTCCAAACAACTCTTCCACGCGCGTAACCAGCATTTCCAAAGTGGGGTGACCGCAGCCGGTAACCATGACGAGTCCTTCGCCGGCGACGTGGATCACCAAAGCTTGCTCATATGACTTCGGGTTGAGCACGGAGAGAGACGCAACCTCCGGGAACGGGATCACCCCGGTCGTCGCACTGTCAGGGCTGATGAGGGTCGGTTGTGAGGAGTAAACGATTGTAGTGCCCGGATAAGTCATGGCGATCGGGGTGTAAATGGATACTTTGCTCAAGTCGCCCGTAAAGTCACCGAACGAAACGGTTTTGTGTTGCCAGGCTTTCAATCCGCCTACGTGATCGGGATGCGGGTGGGAAATGACGATCGCGTCGATCTCCTCCCAGGAAATGCCGAGGTTCTGCATATTCTGAATGGCTGGCAGTTGTGCAACTTCAGTTGGGTTATTTCCAAGGTCCATGAGAATAGTAGCTGAATCGGTTCGGATGAGGTATGAAACGCCATGTCCAAATTCAAAACTTACGTTTGTGCGAGCTTCTTCATATAAGGGCAGAATTTCCAGTTGGGTTGTCGTCTCCAAGGTAGGGATAGACGTTGGAATGGCCTGTGCCTCACGTTTGATTTCTGCATTCACTAATCCTTGTCGAATGCTAAAAAAGAGGGCAGTGAGGATAACAAAACCAATGAGCGTAAACAAAACGTACCGGACTGTTTTTTTCATCTGAACGATTCTCCAAAATGGTGATTTGTCATCATCATAAAATAGTCAGACCAAAGACTCCCCTGTCGATGGGGGAGTCTTCACTGTCCAAATGGACAGTGTATTCGGGTGGACAGGGGATAGTTCAGTCCTTTTGCAGGCAGGCTTTTACCGCATTTGCCAGTCCCTCGGCATCATCTGTGCCGACCCGGTACTTCCGGCCGTTTTTCATTTGCAGTTCCACCGCCTCCCAGCCGGACACATTGAAGATCCAGCCGTTTGGGATCACATGGATGCCCCAGCCGTAATACCAGGGATTTTTCACAGCACGGTATGCCTCGACCTCTTTTAGCAGGAAGCGTTTCCGGATCACTCCAATTCCGAACTTGAGGTCGAGCGCCTGATCATCCACTTCCACCGTCAGTGCAGCAAACGCTGCGAGACAGAGGATCAGAAATCCCAGCACGAAAATCGCAACTGGATTGAAGTCTGCTTTGGCAAACATCAGGTAGCTGATCAGCAGGATCGCCACGCTGAACACGATGATCAGTAAATAGCCAATTTGAGTATGTGTATATTGTTTCATTGTATATTTCTCCAATAGACAGGATGTTGAACTATCTGTAATTAGTCACCTGCCTGTGAGCACTCCATTGAAGTGCCCAGGCGGATGCCCATTTCGTCCAATTCGTTAGCTGAGAAGAAACCTTCCAGCACAGGCGCGGCCAAGGTAACCGGCAGCAAAAGAATGAGGATGAGAACACAGGTAAATATGATATTTTTCCTTCCAGTGTTTTGTTCCATTCTTATCTTACGCGCCGGGAAACAAAAACTCCCCCGCCGCCGGAGGAGTTTTTCACTGTCCGAAAGGATAGTTTGGTTAGGTGGATGATTTGTTCAAGCAGTTACTTTCTTCGAACCCGTGATGAAACGACCTGTGAGATACGTGGATACAAAGATCGATGCAAAGGGCAGCCAGGTTCCCAGGATACTGGCGAACATTTCAAAACTGCGGTTGATCAGCATGGCGACGAGGAAGAAATCCATGGCGACCACAAATGCAAGGAAGTAGAAGGCGGTTTGCAGCGGGGCAGTGTAGTTGAATTTACGGAAATAGATCAGCGAAACACCGCAGAAGAAAATCGGTGCACCAATGGCATGAATGATCAGAGTGTTATCCAAGGTGGTCACTGCCATGCCGATACCCATTGTCGCCGCGCAAAGGACCCAGCCAACAAATGCATGGGCAAGAATGATCAGAATCTTTTTGATGGCCATGGTGTTTTCCTTCAATCACAAATCGTAAATCTTAAACCATCTCGTCCATGATCCGCTGTGCGGCCAGGCGTCCCGACACCATCGCGGTGGGCATGCCTGTCCCCGGGTGCGTGCTCGCGCCGGTGAAGTACAGGTTTTGATACTGGGAATGTTTGTTGCTTGGGCGGAAGTAGCCAAGCTGCATCAGGTTGTGGCAGAGTCCATGCGTGGAGCCTTTGACGAGGTTATAGCGCTTGAGCCAGGAGAGCGGTGTGAAGTTCACCTCGAACTTAAGATGATCCTCCAGGTCGTGGATGCCGAAGGTCTTCAAACGACGGAAGACGTGCTGGCGTGCCTGGTCGCGGATCGCGGCCCAATCCTGGTCGCCGTTTTCGCTCATGTGACCGACCGGGACGACCGCGATGACCGTATCCTGTCCCTCGGGGGCCATGGAAGGGTCAAGCCGGGCCGGGGCGTGGATATACAGACTGGGGTTGGCCGGCAGGTCGAGGTCCCGGATGATGCTTTTGAAATTGTCGCGGTAATCGTCTGCCAGGAAGAGCATGTGCGGTGGCAACTGTGGATAAGGTTTATCGATCCCCCAGAAGAAGCTGATGACAGAGCAGGAGAAGCGTTTGCGATTCAAGCGCTTTGCCGTGCCATCCTGCGGCAGCAAATTGTTGTAGACGTAAGGGAGGTCGGCGTTCGCCAGGACAGCATCTGCTTTGATATGACGACCATCGCTCAGGACTACACCGTGGGCCTGATGCCCGCTCACCGCGATCCGTTCCACCGAGGCGTCGAACTCGAACTCCACGCCCGCACGCAAGGCCAGCTCCATGAGCGCCTCCACGATGGAGTACATCCCGCCCTGCGGATACCAGACGCCGTGGGCCAGTTCGGTGTAGGGCATCATCGAAAATGTGGCCGGCGCCTCGAAGGGACTCAGTCCCATATACACATCCTGGAACGTGAACGCAGATTTCAAACGCGGATTCTTGAAATACGAAGACATATTGCGATAATGATTCGCGAACGGCTTCATGCGGAAAGCGATCGGCAGGTTGCTCAGGTTGAAGAAATCGGAGGCTTTGCGGAAATCGCGGTTGACCATCTTCTCCATGCCCACATGGTAATGACGATCTCCTTCCTCAACGTAGCGCAGGAGGTTTTGGTAACTGCCCGGCTCGATAGCTTCCAATTGGTGCCGCATGGAGTCCATATCGGCGGTCAGCGCCAGCTTGCTGCCATCGTCGAAGACCAGATGGTAGGTCGGGTCGACGCGCTGCAGTTCCAGCATTTCACGCATGGACGTGCCCAACGCGGCGAACTCGGCTTCGTACAACAAAGGCATGACGAGCAGGGTGGGCCCGGTATCAAAGTGATGTCCGTCGCGGCTGAAGCGGTCACAACGCCCGCCCGGGCGTGAATTCTTCTCGAGCACGGTCACTTTCAGGCCGTGCCTGGCAAGATGAGTGGCAGCAGAGATCCCCGCGATCCCCGCGCCGATCACAAGTATGGATTTCGATTTCATAACTTCCTCAGTGGTTGCGAGATGATAGGTTGTTGGGGCGCGGACTCCAGCTCTCCCAAATTCATCATCAGGGAGAGAGTCAGCAATCCCATTTGTAGTCCGGCTCCCAGCCCTTTTCGTTCGTTGTACTCCGGGCGCAGCGAATAGCCTTCCTGCTCGATGGTTTCGAGTATCCATTCGAAACGCGCTGTATATGCCATCCCTGCCAATCGGCAGCGCGACTCTTCGACCCGGTCGAGGTAGCGCCTGCCCGTCTGGAAATACTGCCGGGCCAGATTGACACGGCTCTGGACCCAGCGTTGATATCCCTTGCTATGGATCTCGTACGGCTGGATGTCAGCTGCCTCGAGTACCTCGCGCGGGATGTTGTAATAACCGGCCTGCACATCATCGTAGGTGTCCCTCAACATATGTGTGATGTGCGCGGCGGTTACCGCCAGGTAGCGAGTTTCATCATGCGGCGCAGAACGCCCATGTCCAATGAAGTAATGCATCGCCTCAGTCACTGCACTGGCGAGCCAGCGCGTATATTCGTTCAATTCGGCTTGTGAAATGATGCGGCCGCGGCGCCTGGCATCGAAATCCATCACCTGCATCATGTTGCGCAGATAGGAATGCAGTCCGCTGTTCTTCTCGTGATCATTTCTGACCAAGTCGATCAACATATTTTCTTCAGGAGTTGCATCCGGAAGTGATTCGTCTCGATAACATTTTTCGAGCAGGGATTTCTGCCGTTCGAGAAAAGCAATTCGCCGTGCCGGGCCCGCAGTTGCATTCAGCGCAGAGGTCGGACCTGCATCGAGAGTATCGTCCACCCATCGGAAGTAAGCATAGGCGCGGTAGGCATCTGTAACGCGCTCGCGGTCAACGAGAAAACGGATTGTGTAGTACGTTTGCTGGCTGGCGGCTTTGGTGATCGAGGAAGCTAATAAGGACTGTGAAGTAATGGTGTTCATTGATGTATTGTACGAAAAAGCACAGGTTGGGTTTCAAGTATCGGTATGATACATCGAGGAAAATAAAGACTCCCCTACCAATGGGGGAGTCTTTCACTATCCAGGTGGACAGGTGATCAAAAAGGAGTTTTTTTAGGGTAACCAGGAGGAAACATAGCCGCCGAGGTTCGGCAAGGGAATGATCTGGCAGGTGTCCACCTGGATCAAGGTCAGGACAGGTCCTCGCTCTTGAAAGGGGTCAAGGAGGCTGGCGAGGATCCAATTCCCATCCGGGCTCCAGACAGGAACCGTGACAGCATACGGGTCTCCGTTTGAAAGGAGCTTGCGGTTCGAGCCATCCAGGTTGGAAACAAACAGGCCAAAAACCTCGGGGTACAATTTTTCTACAATTGCTAGCCGTTTTCCGTCCGGGGAAACTTCTGCAGACAGATCGAGGCTTGCTTCGAACAAGAACGCGACTTTGCCCGTTTGAATATCGATGATCTGTATGGATCTGTTGTCTGCTCCGTCTACGGTATACAAAAGGTGCTTTCCATCCGGCATCCAGTCCATGGCATAGTTTATTTTGTTCCCCTCTGTTATGAAACGAATGTCCGAGCCATCCGGGTTCATGACTACGATATTGTAAGGGCCTGGTTCGCCAATGAGTCCGGAGGGGGTCCCGCGGGTAAAAGCGATCTTTTGACCATCCGGAGACCAAAGCGGGTTGAAGTCGCCTCGTGCGGTGCCCGGCAGGCGCATGGTTGTTCCTGAGATGAGATCAGTAATATACAAACCGTCCGGAGGGCCATCGATGACCGTGCCCGCGTGCACCACGCGCTTCCCGTCCGGGGAGAACGAAGGTGCAACTCCCGGACCAATGGCGGTCCAGTTCTTGCCATCGAGGCCGGTCACTGCCATTCTGTACTTATGCTGGTCAGTGACAGAAGTCAAATCAAAGAGCGCCAGTGTCCCACCAAGATCGGCGGGCAGCGAAGCGGGCTGCTGCAGGGCTTGTTCCCAGCGCTCACGTGTGAAGCAGGCATTATTTGTATTTGGTCCCTGAGACAGGGGTGGAATGGTTGGCATACTTGGCACTTCCGGCGCAGGAGGCGTCCATTGCGCTTCCCAATGACCTTGCAAAGGAGCTGCAATCTCTACTATTGTCACCGTGATGGGGCCTGCCGGTATTCCTTCCGTGTAGTAAAAGTCATCATGAAACTCTTTTTCGAAGTAATAGAAATACACTCCTGTGTCTTGCACGAGCGGATGGTCCCAATCTCGCAAAGACGCAGCCACGATCCCTGCATCCGACTCCATGTCGAAGGAAAAACCCGGGTCGGGTGAATCTTTGGGATAGGTCGCTCGCAAGACTCGCAGCGCGCGTCCGTATCCCAGGTCTACCTCCTGATTGATCTCCCAGACTTGTCCGGGTTGGGGATGGGGTCCGGGGTCAAATACAAAATTTGTATCGACGCTCAATTGCATCTGCACTGAATCGATGACCAGAGTCAGAGGTCCTGTGACTTGAAGCGATTCGATCTTGATGGCGATAAAAGTCTTTCCATGTTCGTAAGGCAAGCTGAGTACCGCATCGTAATCGAGATGCTGCGGCACCTCCCGCCCATTTGCATCCAGGAGGCGGATCGTTGAAGAGCCGATGTCGATACTGGCTAAGACTTTGTTGCTTTCCCAGTGCAGGGTGGCATAGAGCAGATAACCATCCTCCATCTGTACGGCACGATCCAGCGTCAGGAAAATTCCGGCTGCTAATGGATCGGTATTCGGGTTGGTCGGCAGTATGGTGTTCCCGGGCACCGCACTCGAGGTGGGAATCTCGATCACCGGGAAGGCTGTCAGTTCGGGTGGAGCGGGGACCAAACGAAAAGAGATTTCCCAATTCTCGGGAGCTTTTCCTGCCAGTGTCGAGGGGAGACAGGGGATCACCAGGGTTGCTTCGTTTGCTGTTGTCGGGAGCGCAGGGTAGCGTATGTCACTTTGATAGCCTTCTCCATTTGCTCCAAAACCGGAAGATTCTGCGCCGTAGTGGAATTCTCCTTCTGCAAAACG
>DASTJG010000642.1:0-10677 GCA_035716785.1 Anaerolineales bacterium | reverse complement strand
CGCGATAGGCTCGAACTGCTCGCGTACTTTCTTTGGATGCGAGACCATGAAATGCAGCACGCGGAAATCGCGCATCAGGATGCCGGTCCACAAACGTCGGTTGTCTTTTTTCGGCAGGACGATCTCGGCCTCGAGTCCAGTTGCGTCGCCAAGCTTCCATGGGGCAGAGCCAACCTGTCTGGCTCCCAGCATGCCAGCCAGCATTCCGATATGGCGATTCCATAGAGGCTCGATCGGCTGGCGCTCCCAGTTCCACTCACCCCGAATCAGTAATTGGCTGGCGCTCGATCCCTCGTGATCTGGATCCAGCGCGTCGAACCCGCCCGTTTCTTCCGGAGGTATCGAAGGAACGGGCGGGGCAAACGCGTCGGCATCCTGAACGGATTGATGAGTCCAGTGATCGGGATATGTCAGTTCATATCCCCAAAGGATATGCCGGAATACAGCCATTCGCCTAGTTTCTCCGGGTCCGGCATACGAGCCGGACCCAGTATCTTTACAAGAGGAAGCGGCTAGGCAGGCTGCCCGTCATGCACCCAGGCATAAACGGAGTCAAGCTGCTCATCTGTGATCGTCCACTTGACGTTGTGAGGCGGCAGGGCCTCTTCACGCATGAATTCGGGCGGACGATCATCCTCGGCGGTAAAGCCGGCTCTCTCATTGAAGAGACGTTCCATTTTCAGGATCTCTTTACCGAGCGAAACAACATCCGCGCCGGTGATGTTCAGGCCGGTGACACCGGCCACAGACTCAGCCATGCCTTCCCAGCCTTTCGCAATATCGAGGATCGGGAAAGCGATGAACAGACAGTAGCCCGAGCTATCAATAAAGGCGGTGGCCGCCTGGAATGTGAGCGATGCTTCAGCTTTGCCTTCATCGGAAAGTGGATCCACTTTGCCGCTGACACCAAGGATTTCAGGGCAAATGGTGTAACCGGCAGTGTGATCCGCGCCCATGGGGGTGGTGGCATACGTCACGCCGATGCCTTTGACGGCGCGAGGTTCGTACGCCGGCATCGACTGGCCCTTGACCGTAGGTACGCGGCTCACGCCAAAGGCTTTGGCAGTCGCTTCGACACCCTGCCCAAGAATACGTCCAAGAGGCGTTCCCTTACGGATCTCATCAAAGGTCTTCAGCGCGCCTTCTGCATCGCCAAACGGAAGCAGCCCGCCTTCCATCGCGACAGCGATGGCGTTACCCGCCTCAATCGTATCCAGACCAATATCGTTGCAGGCACGATTCATCTGAGCCACATATTCCAAATTGTCAATGCCACAGTTTGCACCCAAAGACCAGGTGCTTTCATATTCAATGCAGGAGGTCAGAGCCTTGCCGGACTCATCCGGGTAAACGTTGGAGCACTTGATGATACAGCCGGGATGGCAGCCATGACCCATGGTCCCTTCGCCGCCGCGCTTCTCACAGACTTCGGCGATCGCCTCCCCCGAGATCTTTACCGCGCCCTCGAACTGACCCGTGCTGAAATTGCGGGTGGGCAAACCGCCCGCCTCATTCAGGATGTTGACAAGAACGGCGGTCCCGAAAGCGTTCAAGGCACCCGCTTTTTTTGTCAGGCCATGCTCCTGAATGGATTCAGTTAACTTTTTTCTGCCTTGCTTGAAAAGATCCTGGTTCTTAATTTCAACCCCCGGCCCGCCTGCATCCACGATAACCATGGCTTTCACACCGCGTGCGCCCATGACTGCACCCATCCCCCCGCGCCCGGCATAACGCCCCGGTTTATTCTCGGGGTCATTCACGGAGATGCCCGCATTGGAGAGCTTCATCTCGCCGGCCTGTCCGATGCCGATGACGGCTGTCTTGGGATACTTCTTCCAAAGCAGCTCATCCACTTCGTACATGCCCTTGCCCAACAGGTCACAAGCATCCTCGAATTTCACGCCGTCCTTGGTGACGACCAGCGTGTACCATTTCCCCTTTGCCGGAGTACCCTCTATGATGATCGCCGCCAAACCAAGTTTGGCGATCATCTGTCCGCTCAGGCCGCCCGCATTCGATTCCTTGATGCCGCCTGTGAGAGGGCTTTTCCCGCCAAAGGAGGTACGCCCGCTGCTGGGCGCAGCCG
Source organism: Anaerolineales bacterium (assembly GCA_035716785.1). GTDB lineage: Bacteria > Chloroflexota > Anaerolineae > Anaerolineales > Villigracilaceae > Defluviilinea. Next base: position 8,591 of record DASTJG010000642.1, on the reverse strand, counting down.
GTGTACCTGTCACCCAGCCGGGTGCGATGATGAGCTTGTTGTTGGGGCCGAGGGGATGACACAATGGGTCAACCTCTTCACAGGTAATGGCGGAGGTCAAACCGCGACCTGCCCAGCGCGACCAGCGTTCAGGCACATCTTCATATCTTGCCTGTAAACTGGTCATGTTGATCCGTAAAATCTTTTTTGCCATTGCATTACTCCTTCTTATTGGAACAAAGTTTGATTATCGATGTAAAACTGTTTGAACAGTTACAGTTCCTTTTCCTGCGATTACGGAGCATGAGCCGGGTGTGTTTTCAACATTGATAAGTGCAATACCGTTCCAAAATATCTATTTGCCGTACGAATGATGCATGGCGCCATGTTCCTTTAGTATTTTTCTAAGCCCATCGGACATAGGAAGCCCATCTCGATATTGATACGGATATAAGCGGTCAACAGAGAATATCCCGATGTGGTCACCATCGTTGAGCAACTCGTTGGCTCCAGTACTTATTCCAGGAACCTCACACAGTACAGCATTGATAAACAGATAACCGCGTTCATTTTCTGGAATACTCAAGTGATCCAGCAATCCGGCTTTGCCCGCGTCTGGCTCAAGCTCAACGTCGATCTGCGCGACATGATGTCCCCCGCCAAATCGTGCCAATGAACCATACAAACTTACATTTACCCTTATCATGCAGTAAGAGTATAGTGGAAACACTTTTCCAGCGGTCTGCCGTAAAGCACAGTCTTTTCATTTCATTTTCGGCAAATACCTGTACTTTCGACTAGTTGCGCTATGGCTGCTTTGGGACGTGTATAAATAAAACAAAATCCGCCCGTAGGTACAGGCGGATCAGTTGATAACAGAGCCTCTGCAGATCACTTAAGCTCAGTGATCGTCAGATATGCTATTGTTTGATTCAGCAGTTGGTAAACCACCTCGCCAAATGTGGCCGGGCCTGTGATCTGTCCGGTTCGTTTCCCCTCGAGTTCCGAATACAGGTAGTTCAATATACAATTGCACGAGAATGCAGGATGCTTGGTCAAGTGTACAGGAATTTTCTCCGTGAACTGTTGAACATAATCCTTTAAGGGCTTGGCGTGCTTGTAAGATACACCCGCAAAGACAGGCGCATAAAATCGAACTTCCCGTTTTGCCGGATCAACACCCTGGAAACTTACATTTACCATGGCTCCAAAGTAATCCGCCACAAGCGGGAGTCTCAGATCTAACTTCTGTTGGGTAATATAGTCTGCGAAATTGGTTTTGACCCCATTAATATAAGCATCGCAGGTGCTAAAACCGTCCTGGGGAAATGTAATCGTATCGCCAGTGCCCTGCTCAAAGATGTTGATGTAGTTGACTTCAGCCAGCTGAGACTCGGGCAATGAAACGTGCATGACAACGGCAGCATCTTCCAGCATTGTCTGAGTCTGGCCATTAAAGACCTTTGGCGTGACGGTTGCGAGGTCATCCAAGTGGACACCGGCAATCCAACCGATCAAAGGGCTATGACCAAAGTCATTATATTGCGGGGCGTGCAATGCAAATTCAAGGTGGGTTTTTGATGAGCCAGGCATAATAATGATGCTAAACCCATTCTGAGGGGCATCGGTGTAGATGCTGGCGAGATTTGTCGCATCATAAATCTTTATAGCGATTTTCGTGACCGTCTCGGGCAGCTCAGTGACATAGATCTTATGGCGTGTGGTCAGACCGCCATCTTCAGTCATAAAGTACGGAATGGAGCCGCCAATCCAATTTCCGGCTGGCAGCGATTTAAGCAGGCTTTCATCGCCAGCCAGTAATAGCTTTTGTCCCCTTGTGATCTTGGATTTGACCTCAATAACATCGTATAGATACCCGCTCATTGCATTCTTTCCGAAGACCTTGATCAGGTCCCGCTGCACGGAAATCAGGTCCACATTTCGGGCAAAAATATCATGGAGTTCCTGTGCACACTTTTGGACGACCTGGGGAGATGAATCCCTTTTCACCTGAAGTGTCAGGTAACCCAAAAGAAACTTTGTGGCTAGAAATTCGAACTGATAATTACCTTTGCCGGAGACTACGTTTTTCCAGGCCGGGTGTGAAACAGGCGGTACATCCATGATGATTTCCTTCCGAGTGTATTCTCGAGCAAAAGGTTACCGGGCAGCCTGAATAACTTCAGGAAACTTCCAGTTGTTGCATTCTGCCTATTTTCGATTTTTTTTATCATCTTTAGAATTTGTTGTCAACTGACAGAATACATCAACACTATATTAATTTCGACTAGTCGCGCCTTACAGAATTGATTGGAGAATATCAAGATATTTTACCTGGCAGGCTGAGACTCACTTCTTCGGACGCGTGGATAGACTCACCAGGCCTTCCTGTAATGCCAGTGAAACGGCCTCCGCACGATTGGATACATTCAGCTTGGCAAGAATTCTGCTCACATGAAACTTGGCAGTAGAGAGACTAATAACCAGTTCCTGAGCAATTTCGGCATTGCTCAAGCCACTTATAATGCAGGAAAGAACCTCCCTCTCCCGTGCCGAGAGGTCGTATTTGGAAATATTTGCTGCAGAGGATCGCCGGCCCCTGAGCAGATCTTGAATTTCGGGCGAAATCGTGGCTTTGCCTTCGCTTGCATCCCGGATGGCCCGGGCTAACTCGGTTGCCGAAATACTTTTCAGGAGAAAGCTAATTGCTCCGGCATCCAGCATTTTCTGGATCATTTCAGCTTCATAGAAAGTAGTCAGACCAATAACCTGTGTGTGGGGGAAACGGCTGCGAATTTCTTCGGTGGCCCGCACGCCATCCATAACAGGCATAACCATATCCATCAGAACGACATGCGGCTTCTCGTGCTGGCAGAGACTAACCGCATCCTCGCCATTGGCGGCTTCTCCCACCAGCTTTAGATCTTCAAACGCCAACAGGAAGAGACGTAAACCACTGCGCACCATAACGTGGTCATCTGCAATAATGACTCGTATCTGTCCTTTTTTCATTTTGCTCTACCTTACTATGGTTCAAGTTTGGGCCAGTGGACGGAAATCTCTGTACCCTGGCCTGGCATGCTTCGTATGGTTAAGGTCGCCTGCATATTCGCCGCACGTTCCTGCATAATGCCCAACCCAAGATGTTCACCCACCACCGACTTGGGATCGAAGCCGTGACCATCATCGCGAATTGACATGAAGACGGATCGGGAAAAAACCTGCGGAGCAGAGCCTGCTTTCTTTCGTTTACGCGAGGGCAGAGCAGAAGTGGATCTAATTTCGATGTCCACTCGTTCTGCCCCGGAATGCCTGGCTGCATTATTCAGAGCTTCCTGGGCAATACGATAGAAGGCCAGCTTTACATCCATTGGCAAAACTGCCTCGCCCTCCGCATGAACGTTGACCTGTGCTCGAAACCGACCGGAAACCCCCTCAGCCAGTTGTTTGAGTAAATCCTCCAGATGGACTTCACCCAGACCGATCGGCCGCAGTTCCAGCAGTAATGTACGCATCTCGGCGAGCGCTCCACGGGCAAGTTTACGCAGATCGTCCAGCCCATGCTGTGCCTCATCCGGATCACGCGTCCAGATGGTAGGCAGCACCTCCGCAATGAGGCTAGCAGAAAAAATTGTTTGCGTGACTGAGTCATGCAATTCACGCGCGATCCGGTTTCGTTCCGCAGCAATCGCATCTTCCTGGGCTTGTTCCCGAAGACGAGCATTTTCGATGGCGAGCGCAGTCTGGTCACAGAAGGACACAGCCAGATCTATCTCCTCCTGTTCAAAGACTCTTGGGTTGGCATAATAAAGATTCAGGGTACCAACTACCTCCTGCTTAATAATGAGCGGCACAGATAATTCCGAACGAAAATGTTTTGCTAGAATCTTTAAAAGCGTGCGTATTTCCGGACCAAGGGGTTGAGCCAAAACATCCATAGCATTATCGATATTGGTAATGGCAACCGGTCTGCCCTGATGTACGGCTTGTCCGGTGACTCCCTGCCCCAAAAGGATCGTGGAATGTTCCAAATATTCATCGCTCAAACCATGGGAGGATTGAATTTTGAGCAGATTCGTTTCAGGCTGCAGACGATAAATCGCTACCGCGTCTGCCTCCAACAGGCGACAGGCATAGAGAGTAATGTAATCCAAAATAGCATCTAATGGCTTATCCGAATTCAAAACAGCGAGGATGCCGCGCAAACCCTCGGCCACTTCCCGGCGGCGTTCCAATTCCTGTAACTGTTCATCTGTGTTTTCAGGCATAAGCGTTCCTGGACTCATGTAGATATTCCCTATTGTACCCCGCAAGAAACTATTCAAATATCGTCTTCCGGAAGAGTATCCATGCGAAGGCATCACCCATGATGAATCCTGCCGTGCAAAGATACCTGGCGCTAATTGACAATGCCCATGGACATAACCTATAATGGTTATGGGCATATGCCCATAATTCACGAAAGGAGTTTCTGATGGCAAAGATCTTTGTGCGCGAGCGTGCTCGTATCAGTAAAGGGGAAGGTCTTCCACGTTTCGCAATTGTTGGTGTGGAAGGCAGCGATCTAAAGTTCTTTCAGATCCACATCCGTAAATCGGAGCTGGATGCAATCGCTCAATCGATCGGTGCGGAAGTCGTGATGCTGCCACGGGGCACCGGCGAGAACGCTGGCGAAGGTTCCGGTGGCGGCAAGCGCCAGAAGCGCAGCAGCCGGCGGCGCGTGACAAAAGGCAATGCCTAGACCGCGCAAACGCCGACGCGTCTGGCATGATCCGAAGCCGGCCATCTTTAAACCAGTCGGACTGCCGCTCGATCAATTGAAAACGATCACGCTATTGCACGAGGAACTGGAGGCGTTGCGCCTGGTTGACCTGGAAGAACGTTATCAGGAGGAAGCAGCCGAGCAAATGAATGTCTCGCGTTCCACGCTGCAACGTATCGTGAGCGAGGCACGCACCAAAGTGGTGCAGGCTCTCATCGAGGGAGCGGCGTTGAGTATTGAGGGTGGAACGTTCCGTGTGGCTGCCAAGTCCTGGCAGTGCCAGGACTGCGGCCATCTTTGGGAGATCGAGCACGGGAGTGGGCAGAGCCGGCCGGCACGCTGTCCCAGGTGTGAAAGCAGCACTATCCGCTTGCGGCGCATGCGGAGACATCAGGCACAGCGCTAATGCTCAGGGATGACTTAGGTGCTCCTTCCTATAAATGCGTGTGCCTGTATTTTCGCCATTCAACGCACGCCGTATATTATTACGCACCAGCCCATTGACGATAAACACTTCCCGCACGCTGCGGGCCGTCTTCAGGCTTTCCAGCATCGTCCGCTCGATGGCAAGGTCATTTAGGTCGAGCGCCAGCAATTCACCCAATTCAATTTCCGAAATGAATTTGGCAGCAGGATCTTTCTTGGGGTCAGCCGTATAGAGCCCCTGCTCATCCTTGATCAAAATACAACGCTCGGCGCCCATTACTTCAGCCAGCAAAAATGCGCCAACGTCCGTACGATGTGGAGGAATTCGTCCTAACTCAGGAGGGCGTTCGAACAAGCCATAGGGAGGCATCGCGTGGGTCACCGGCAAAATCCCGGGCATCATGTAATTAGGCAATTTTGACAGGTCATCATGACCGATCTTGATCCCTCCTCGCTGGCTGAGCAGGATCGCCACCATCAATGCATTTTGCTCGCTGATACTGGTGCCGAGTTTGGCCAGGACGCCGGTCGGCATGCCGAGGTCCGTCGCGATGGCGTAGGCATGCCGGGCACGCGTCCCACCGCCTGTTGTGATCAGGATCTTGTGTGATTGGCGAGCCTCGACCAGCTCGTCCAGGATTGGCAACAATGCGACACGCCCTCGATCGATAATACTCTGTCCGCCTATTTTGACAACAACCAGATCGGGCATCAAACGATGGATCGGCCCCGTATCGGTGCTGGCTAGGAGAGACTTATCCATCATGGATTCACCCATGAGGGACGATTCGATTTGTAAACGTCCACTGGAGTCGCGGTGAATGGCCATAAACTCACGCCTCGTTTCTTAAAGTTTTGAAAAGCAGTATATCATGGCCGCTAGACGAAAGATCCTGCGGCCCGCTAAAATTGATGTATCATCAGGTGAATATCCCTGTCTTCAGCTTTCGATGTTGTGTATTTTGAATTCCAGGCAAGCGTAGTATTATCTTTTGTGGTAACGTGAAACCCTCAAACAATCAGGAGAAGGTAACGTGGCGACAGACGAGTCCAACAATACAGCCAAAAACAAACGGATCGTGATCATCAAGAACGGGCCCTATGTGGTTTTGGGAGATATACCGCTGGTCAGCAAGACGCAGGTGGTTTCCGAACATGGCGAACCGCTGACCTGGCGCAAGGATTGCGAGATTGCCGTTAGTCCGGGAGAATATCGTCTCTGTCGATGCGGACAGTCGAGCAAGCGACCCTTTTGTGATGGCACTCATCGGACCCTGGAATTTGACGGCACGGAAACGGCTGATACAACTATGCCTGAAACGCGCAAATCGATCATTCCGCGCGGCACAGGCATTGTCGTCGAAAAGGACTCCAGCCTATGTATGCTGTCGGGTTATTGTGAATTCAGTGACACCGGACTGAGTCGACTGGTGGCAGCTACCCAGGATACCAAAATGCGCTCGTTGATCATAGCCATGGTCGAGCGTTGTCCATCCGGCGCGTTGACCTATCGCATCGAAGCTGACGGACCGGATATTGAACCGGATCTGCCGCAGCAAATTGCCGTGACGACCGAAATCACCTCGTTTGGTCCCATCGCCGGGCCGCTGTGGGTGACGGGCAACATTACGATCGAGCGCTCCGACGGGCAACCTTTCAAGACACGTAATCGTGTCACACTCTGCAACTGTGGACATTCGTGCAGCAAGCCGCTTTGCGACGGAACACATCGCGACATGGCGCAGCGCGAGGCATGGCGTCGACGACGCGGTGAATAGAAAGAAATACAATAAGCATCGCGTCAAACAGGAGAGAGATTCCTGTGGAGCCAACCGCGATCCAACCCAATATCTTTGATACACCTGATCATTATCAACAGGCCATGCTGGAGGCGTGGGAGAAATTCACAAGCAATCAGCAACTGGATCCAATTGTGCATCCTTTGATTGCAGCGTCCTGGCGGCGATCCTGGGGACGCGTAAATCCAAACAACACTGTCGAATTTACCCATATGGGAAGGGAATATCTACTGGCGTCACAGACCGCCAGCTTCGATTTAATGGCGATCGCCCGCCCCGTAATGGAAGATGTTTACCAATGTGTTCAAAGATCAGGAACGGTCATCGTTTTAACCAACAGCGTTGGCTGCATCCTTGACCTGATTGGCGACGAAGAAGTTCTTGAGATCATGCGCGGGTGGGGATGTGGAGTGGGAAGTATTCTTTCGGAGGGGTTGATCGGAACGTCTTCATTTGGGCTGGCACTGGCCGAACGTGTCCCGGTGCAAGTAGTGGGGGCTGAGCATTTCGTCAAGCAGTTTCACAATTCAGCCGGCGCGGCCGCGCCCATGTTCGACATCAGCGGACGTCTGCTCGGGGTGCTGGGGCTGGTCATGCCTGCCGATCGCTATCACATTCATTCGCTGGGATTGGTTGCTGCCGCGGCGCGCGCGGTGGAAAACCAGCATCAGTCCGACTTGTTGATGGCAGAGCAGAACAGCCAGCTCGCACAGTTGAACACCATTCTCTCGACAATTTCCGATGGCATCCTGGTCTGGAACACCGGGCACATGCTGGTGCATGCCAATCAGGCCGCCAGTCAAATGCTGGGTATACCAGCACAATCTATGGTGGGAAAACCGGTCGGTGCACTGTTCAGTGTTCCGGCTTTTGTCGAGGAATCCGTCGAACAGCGCAAGCCGCTGACGGATGTCGAGGGGATCTTCAACGTCGGCGAACGCAGGGTGAATTGTTTGGTCAGCCTGGATTTTGTGTTCCAAAGCCCGGACAAACTGCAATGGATCGTCCTGACATTGCGTCCGGAAAAGAAAGTGCGCAAGTTGATCCAGCAGCAGGTGGGCGCGACTGCAGCTCTAACATTGGATGATATTCCCGGCGATGCACCGCAAATGCAACGCGTGCGCAATTTTGTCAGATCCGCCGCTGGCGCACAGGCCAGTATTTTGATCCGCGGAGAAGTTGGCACTGGAAAAAATGCGCTTGCTAGTGCCATTCACAATGCCAGTCCCCGGCATGATGGTCCGTTCGTTATTTTTGCATCTTCGTCCGTGCCCAATGAACTTGTAATCAGTGACTTGCTGGGGTACGATGAATCCCTCGACAATAAACGCCTCAGCGGACGTCCCAGCAAATTCGAACTGGCACAGGGTGGGACATTATTTTTTCAGGATGTGGATGCTCTGCCGCTGGAAGCGCAGGCTGTGCTGATCAACGCGCTGGAGATCGGTGTGATCCAGCGCCTGGGAGGTCAACGCGCGGTGGAAGTCGATGCGCGCATCATCGCCTCGACGTCGGCAGACATGGAAGTCTTGATCGCGCAAGGCGCCTTCCGTCCGGATCTGTACTACCGCTTGAGCACGTTCAGCATCAAACTTCCGCCGCTGCGCGAACGCCCGCGCGACATC
>DASTJG010000641.1:0-9077 GCA_035716785.1 Anaerolineales bacterium | reverse complement strand
ATACTGATAAATCTCTCATAAATGAATTGGTCGGAACTTTTGTAAGTATAAATCATTTGGAAAATCATACGAACAGTTTTGCGCCTGTTAATAGTAGATTAAGAGCGGGGCATCCTGGCACAACCTGCAATTATTGAAGCTTTGCACACCAGAGTAGTAAATTAGTACTATTTATAGCTTTGTAATCCCAGCCAATTATTGCATCGCAAGTCCCATTTCTCCGTCTTAACTTATGAGAATTCAAGTTTGAAAGGAGAAAATATGACTAAAATGAAGCTACTTTCAAGTGTTTTATTAGTCCTTGTGGTTCTGTTCGCACAGGTGGGCACAGTCGCAGCCGCCCCGCAAACACAGGATGGCACAATAACCATTAGTGGTACCGTAACCGAAGTTGGACAACCTGAAACTGATGAAAATGGGGTAACTACTGTTCTTGTTACCATAGAGACCGCTGAAGGGCCAGTAACTGTTCGCGTCAGCGATACCGTCGCTGCCGGCCTTACAGTCGGTGGAGAAGTGCAGGATCTGGTGGTTAATTCAGAGGATGTGGTCCCCCCTGAAGAGGAACCTGCTGATGTTCATCCTATCTCTGCGTTGCTAGGCGACTTCTTCGATGTAGATGCCAGCGTGGTCGATAGTTTTCATACTGGTGATAACGAGGCAGAACAAGTTTTTGGGTTCGGCGTCATCGCCCAGGCGTTGTGGATGGCAACGAATGACGAGGGAGAGACATCCACAACCGATCTAGACTTAGCGGCCGCGATCCTCAAGGCGAAAAAGAGCGGCGATTATAGTGAAGCTGCCGCGTTGCTCGGTTGGGAGGACGGGGATGAGATTCCCACCAACTGGGGCCAATTCAAAAAGGTACTCAAAGACAAGCACGAGAATCTGGGCGCCGCCCATCATCCTGACGATGATGATGCAGCGAACGATCAGAACAACGGCAATGGCAAGGATAAGAAAGATAAGAAAGACAAAAAGGACAAGAAGCACTAAACAAGTGCAGGTCAAAAACATGACTCACCCTGAAAATTAATTTCAGGGTGAGTCTCTTTTTAAGAAAAAAAGGGATGTGGGTGCTGTGGGTTCTCGCCACGAATTGACGCGAATCCCCGGCACCGACCCGTGATTTGCTATGAAATGCTAAAGCATTTCAAAAATCAGGCGGTGTGGCACGAATTTTGAAGTGATTCGCGACAATTCGTGAAATTCGCGGCGACCGTGCTTTGTGAATCGGCGGGACAGGGATGTCGTTTGTCCTTGGATTAAGTTTGGGGTTAATTATGTTTTTATTTGTGGAGTAAAGCGGGATACCATCCCGCCCTACAGAGTCTTTTTTGATAGAAGATGAGAGTCAAATCAGTTAAAATACCCGTGGAGAAAACAATGCGACAGGTTGCTATTCTAGGTATTGGTCAAACAAAAATCGACGAACATTGGGAACTATCCCTGCGCGAGATCGGCGGCAACGCCGCCCTCGCCGCGCTGCACGATGCCGGTATGGACAAGGTCGAGGCGCTGTTCGTTGGAAACATGCTTTCGCCGCTCATCAGCGCTCAGAATCAACTCGGGGCGTTCTTTGCGGATTGGATCGGACTCTGGCATCAGGAAGCTGTCAAAATGGAGGCTGCGTGCGGTTCCGGTGCCGCGGCGTTTCGCGCGGGACTGATGGCAGTTGCCTCCGGCGACATCGATGCGGCCCTGGTGCTGGGTGTGGAAAAGATGACCGATAAATCCGGTCATGACATCACCGCTGCGCTGGCGACTGCAGCCGACGCCGACTACGAAGTGGAACAGGGCGTCTCCTTTGTGGGACTCAACGCGCTGGTCATGCGCCGCTATATGCATGAATACGGCTGGAAGCACGCGGACTTCGCTCCTTTCTCGATCAATGCGCATGCAAACGCCATGCATAATCCATTTGCGCGTTTGCATCAAAAGATCAATGTGGAGCAATTCGAAAAATCTGCCATGGTCGCGACGCCGATCAATCTTTTAGATGCATCTCCCACCGGGGATGGGGCCGCGGCAGTTGTGCTCGTTCCTGCGGAGAAGGTCGCCTCGTTGAATGGTAAACCGCGGGTAACGGTGGCAGGCTCGGGGTCCGCGACGGATTCGATGGCCGTCCACTCACGCAAAGATCCGCTGTTCCTGTCGGCTGCTTATCAGTCGGCCAAACGCGCCTACGAAATGGCCAATGTCGGGCCGCGGGATATCGATGTGTTCGAATTGCACGACGCGTTTTCGATCATGTCTGCCCTGTCGCTCGAAGCCTGCGGCTTCGCCGAACGCGGCCAGGGCATACGACTCGGTCTCGATAATGAGATCGGCCCGAAGGGACGCGTCCCGATCTGCACCCGCGGCGGATTAAAAGCGCGCGGGCATCCGGTCGGCGCGACAGGAATGTACCAGATCGTGGAGGTCGTCCAGCAATTGCGCGGCGAATGCGGCGCGACGCAGGTAGATGGCACGAAGGTCGGGATGACACAGAACATCGGTGGCTCCGGCGCAACTATCCTGACGCATATTTTGAAGGCGGAGTAAAGCGAGACAAGCCAATGTTCTATAAAGCTTCAAATGATCGTTTTCAAAAAATCATCGAGGGGATATCCATCAAGACACTGGTCTTCGGAGAAAATATGTTGCTCTCCGAATTTCACATGCAGGCGGGAAGCTGCCTGCCCATGCATTCTCACCCACAAGAGCAAGCAGGAAGGTTATTAAAAGGCAGAATCCTTCTGACCATCGCGGAGCAGAGGGCAGAATTGAACCCCGGTGATTGCTGGATCGTACCGGGTAACACCATGCATAGCGCGGAGGTCATGGAAGAGTCCATCGCGATCGAAGTATTTTCCCCCGTTCGAGAAGATTATTTCCAGTATTTTCAAGCGCTGCCTGACCAGACGTAATCATTCCAAGCTCATCTAAAATCAGGATAAAAGAAACTGGTCTCGTAAAGAGACCAGTTTTCATAGTGGGGCCGGGCCCAAAATACTTGACAGCACAATTATCAGGATCAACACCAACACAGGGAGGAAGGTCAGCGTTGTGAGAACAGCGGCCAGCTTATCTCGTTTGCGGGCATAAGCGATCCAGGCTGCGATGGTGAATGCGATGGGCCAGATGGGGTAAGCCCAGACAGCGAGCACAAAATTCCAGGCTTCCTGAGTCACCCCTGAGTCAAATGCCATAACCGAGAGTCCAGCCATGAGCAACCAAAAAATCAAGGATGCCGCAGCCAGCAATTGTGAGGCGATCAGCCAGATCAGGATGGGTTTACGTGAGGCGGGTTTTGTTTCCACAGAAGACTCCCAAATTTAATGTAGGCAAATTTTACTCTAGTATACAGGTCACTTCAATCCACATGTGGCGAGCCAGTACTTTTCCCCACCAAATATGGTGGGAGAACTACTACCTTGCAAATAGATTTCTATCCTTATTGCCTATTGAAACCTGTCTGAACTTGCCATATACTATTCTAAAGAAAGGAGTGAACACCATGGCCGAAAAACGAAAACTTCCCCGCCAGGATTTTACCTATTACATGCCGGTCGCAGATGCGCTGACTCAACAATTGGTCGGGCATCTTACAGATATCAGCACAGGTGGGTTCAGGTTGGACAGTCAAAAGAAAATTCCTCCCGAACAGGATCTACGACTGCAGATCCAACTCAGTCCCGATGTCGCTAACAAGGAGTTCATGGTGTTCATCGCCCGCAGCAAATGGTGCAATCCCGATCGTATCGACCCCAACACATATAACGTCGGCTTTCAGATCATCAACATGTCCCCCACCGATCTGTCGATCTTCCAGCGCATGTGCGAGAAATATGGGTCACAGAAGCAAGCAAGCAACAAGAGAGCTGATGATTATTTGTGGAGATAATTCTGTCGATGCTTCCTTACTTTACATGACGTGGCGCTTTGGCGCCACGTTTTTTTATCTGCCCCGCAGAAGAATGCTAGTGGATCTGTGAGAATGCTACGAGGTCTGCGCGAATTGGTGTTAATTCATAAACAATTCGTGAAGATTAGTGTAAATTCGTAGACTCCCATCTGACTTTGAGAAGACCATCGCGAGAATACTGCGGAATACCCTGCGGGCACGATGTCTTCGACAGAACTACTCTGCTTGTTGTACAATTACCCTCATGCAATATAGAACACTACGCTCCATTGTTCGCTTTTTTATGAGGCTCATCGTAACGATTGAAGTCCATGGGCTTGAAAAAGTCCCCACTGGGAATGTGATCGGCGCTGCCAATCATCTGGGTCGGCTCGATACAGCCGTCTTGTTTTGTATCATCGATCGGGAAGACATTATTATGCCGGTCGCGGAAAAATACAGAGATCATCCCATCTACGGCATACTGGGACACCTGGCAAATGTCATCTGGCTCAATCGCTTCGAAGCAGATTATTCCGCTTTGCGGCAGATCCTTGAACGGATGAAACAGGGCGGATTATTCGTGATCGCGCCCGAAGGGACTCGCTCAAAAACAGAGGCGCTGCAGGAAGGCAAAATGGGTGTGGCATTTCTGGCAGGGAAAAGTGGATTCCCTGTGCTGCCGGTCGCTCTGACAGGCACAGAGGACCGCCGCGTCGTCGAAAACCTGAAGCGGTTTCGCCGCACGAAGATCACTGTCAGCGCGGCGGACCCGTTGTACATCACCATCCCCCAGGGAAAAGGACGTGAGGAAGCCATGCGCCAGGCCACCGACGAGATCATGTGCCAGATCGCCGCGCTCTTGCCGGAAAAATATCGTGGGGTCTATGCCGATCACCCGCGCTTGAAGGAATTGTTGAACTCCCATGCGTAATTTTCTTCACTGGCTGATCCGCATCATCTTCAACCTGATTGCCCATGTCGAAGTCAGTGGCTATGAATATCTGCCGAAAGAGGGCAACTGCATCATTGCCACAAATCATCTGGGCATTCTGGATGTTCCCATTGGGCTCTATGCGCTCAACCGCTGGGATATGTTCGTAATGATCGGTGAAAAGTGGGGAAAAGTCCGTCTGTTCCGCTGGGCCGGTAAATACCTCAATCTGATATTTATCGATCGTTTCAACCCTGATGTTAAAACCCTGCGCAAGATCATTGCCCTAATGGAAAAGAATAATATTCTCGTCATCGCGCCGGAAGGGACGCGCTCGCGCTCTGGTTCGTTGATCGAAGCAAAGCCGGGCGTCAGTTATCTTGCCGCCAAATTAAATCGCCCGATTGTCCCCGTGGCCATCACAGGTACAGAAGACAAAGTAGTATTTGGCAATCTCAAACGGCTGCGCCGTTCGCATTTCACAGTCACCGCGGGACCGGCATTCACACTTCCGCCGCTACCCAGAGAGAATCGTGATGAGTCCCTCAAGCTTTACACAGATGAGATCATGTGTCATATCGCGGCTCTACTACCAGAAAAATATCGCGGGGTTTATGCAGAACATCCGCGACTAAAAGAGCTACTGGCGACGACTTAAGGACAAAACTTACAGCCTCGCCTCTCTGCCTCGACAATCGCCTGATCACTGCTCCAAAAGAAGTTATCCTCCCCGATTTCATCCACCAGCCCGCCGCGTTTCATCATTCGGCGGGCATTTTCATGGACCCCCGCAAACATCAATGTGCCGCCTTGCTTACGCAGTCTCTCGTCCAGACGACGAAGCGCCTCCAGTCCTGCGGTGTCAATCAATGGCACAGCACGCATAGACATGATCAAGGCATGGGTATCACTAATATCGCGGAACGCCTCATTGAACTGTCCTGTCGCGGCAAAGAATAACGGACCTGTTAGAAAAGCTACTCGCACATGCTGACATTTGCCTGCAGTTTCGATTCCCTTTTGACGAAGTTTATCAGCATTCACTTCCTGAGTCTCAATTTCAATACTGGCAATTTTGTTCAAAAATATTGCGCCCGCCAGGAACGAACCAATCAAAATTGCCTGTGTCAGATCAAGGATGATAGTCGCCAGCATTGTGATGGTGAAGGCGGCCATATCCGTTTTGAAACGCCTGCCAAAAATAAAGCGAATTGATTCCCATTCGCTCATGCGAACAGCGGTGACCATCAATACAGCCGCCAATGCTGCCAGAGGAACGCGTCCCATAACAGGTGCCAGGACAAGCATTGTCAGCATAATCGCCAATGCGTGAATGATGCTGACGAGGCGAGTTTGCCCGCCTGATTTGATGTTGACACTTGTGCGTGCAATCGCGGCAGTGGCAGGGACGCCACCAAAGAACGGGATTAGAATATTACCAACACCTTGTGCAATTAACTCCTGATTGGCTTGCATACGGATGCCGGTCATGTTCGATCCTACTGCGCCACATAACAATGATTCCACTGCGCCTAACGCAGTGATCGTTAATGCAGGAGCAAGAAAATCCGTCAAGCCTGCCCAGGGGATGGCGCTGATCGTCATATGCTCGGGTAGAAAAAGAGTCGAGGGGATAGAGCCAATCGTGATGCCAGGCCAGCCCAAAATCCAGTTGAGCAGAGTGGCGAGGATAATCCCAAGTAATGAGGCCGGGAATTTTGCATTCCATTTTGATGGCCACAATAGCATGATCAAAATCACGATCAACCCGATAGTAATGGTATGCCATTCGGGAACGAATCCGCCCCTGAAATATTCAAGCAATTTGAAGAAAGCCGCGTGTGTCGCAGGTGTTTCGATGCCAAGGAAATTATCGATCTGACCAATGAAGATGATGAGTGCGATACCAGACGTGAAGCCTGTGATGACAGAGCCGGGAATAAACGCGATGAATCGACCAAGGCGCAAAAGTCCAATGAGAGTCAGTAAAATACCCGCCAACAAACTGCCCATCCAAATACCCGTGAGTCCATACCTTTGCACAAGCACAATAAGCACTGCACTCATCGCACCGGTAGGACCCGAAATTTGATAGGGTGCGCCCGAAAGCAAACCAATGACGATGCCGCCGATAACAGCGGTAACCACACCCGCCGCGGCGCTCGCCCCGGATGCAACCCCAAACGCCAGCGCCAGAGGTAACGCAACTGCCGCAACCGTAAGACCTGCCAGCAGGTCCTGTTGAAATGTAGTAAATGTATAACCAGAGAACTCGTCTCGATAGAGACGAGCGAGGCTTCTTCTTGGCATATTCTGTTTTTCTCCATGCAAATAGATTCACAAAGGCTCATGCTCCCCCCAGCGTCCTTTGTTGATTGAAACGGGCTATTTTATCATATATAGAACTTCTGATTGCCTTACAGAATGGTTTTGGGACGCAGACCCCTTACACCGCACACACCTGCCCTCTCACTCGCTTCGCTCAGGGGCTCCTCGCAAAGACGAGTTATTTTATCCGTTCAAATTCACCGTTGAGGTGAAGATAATATTTTTCTACATCCAGGTACATAGACCGAACAACGTGTTCGGCGTAGGTAAGGTCGCTGATGTGGCGTTCCTTTGTTCCTGTTGGCCCATATGCAGCACAATCTTCATGATTGATCAGGATAACTTTCTTAATGTTGTGGAGCCGATATGCCATTTGAATCTGGCCTTGAACATAGGCAAATTCCCTGACCCCGCCTGGCAACGAAATCCGATCATAATTCTGGATACCGAAACGCTTTGTCAGCCAATCGTTGAGAAATTGCTGCAGACGAAAATCAAAGCAGTGGACGACAACTGCCTCACAGGTAGGTGTTGGCATATCATTCTCCTTTTATATAAAAAGGCCCTCTGCGCGTTTCAGGAAGCTTCCCATGCCTGCCTTGCCCAGCCATTGCTCTCCATCCACGATCAACTGCCCACGCAAAAACACCTTTTCGGGCATACCGGTTAGCTCCCAACCTTCATATAGGTTGTAGTCTGTGCGTTGGTGAGCAAGTGCAATGCCATACTTCACTTTCTTCTCCGGGTCCCAGATCACAATATCTGCATCCGAGCCTGGCAGCAACGCGCCCTTGCGTGGGTACAGGCCAAATATTTTCGCGGGGTTCGTGCTGTTGTAAGCCACAAATTGATTCGCCGTGATCTTGCCTGCGCGCACACCGTACGTCCACATCACGGGCAGACGGTCTTCGACACCGGGCAAGCCATTGGGGATCTTCGTAAAGTCGTCCTTTCCCAATTCCTTGCCGGGGATGGCGACCTCGCGCCCTTCATAGACGATCGGCCGGGTCCCGTCAAAAAAGAAGGGACAGTGGTCCGTGCCGACCGTCTGCAAAATCCCCTCCGACAGCCCATCCCACAAACGCGCGTTATCCTCTGCGGAGCGCATCGGCGGGGAACAGATCCATTTCGCGCCATCTGGGCGGCGCAGGTCATCGATCGTGAAAAACAGGTATTGCGGACAGGTCTCGCCCATCACCCGGGCGCCGCGCTCACGTGCATATCGCAGCATGTCCACTTCACCAGCCATGTTCATGTGGACGATGTAAGCGCTCGCTCCGGCCACGGACGCCATGTTTGCCACCCTTAACGTAGCTTCGACTCCGCCCGAGCCGGGTCGCGTCAACGCGTGCCACTCCGGAGTGGTGCGGCCAGCGGCTAAGGCCTGCTCAACCAACATGTCGATCACGTCCCCGTTTTCACAATGCGCCATGACAAGCATACCGTTGTCTCTGGCGATCTGCATGGCTTTGAAGATACTGCCATCGTCGATGCGCAAACGTCCGTTGTAGGCAGTAAAGACTTTCAGTGTGGTGATCCCCATATCCCGCAGAGAAGAAATTTCCCTGGCGATCTGCTCATCGAACCGGGTCAGGTTCATGTGGAAGGAATAATCGATGGCAGCCTTGGCGGACTTTTCGAGCCACAAATCAACAGAACGCTGAAAGCCTTCCGGTTCCAACACAACAAAATCCATCACCGTCGTCGTCCCACCGAAGGCCGCGGCTTTGTGACCGGTGTAATGGTCATCGGACGAGACTG
The DNA here is from genome assembly GCA_035716785.1 of Anaerolineales bacterium. Classification (GTDB taxonomy): domain Bacteria; phylum Chloroflexota; class Anaerolineae; order Anaerolineales; family Villigracilaceae; genus Defluviilinea. The sequence continues at coordinate 168 of DASTJG010000641.1, read as the reverse complement.
TGCCAAACATCGGCAGATCGAAATGGGTATGCGGGTCAATGCCGCCTGGCATGATGAGTTTGCCCGTCGCATCCATGATCTCTGCATCTGGCTGTTGAAGGTCCCTGCCGATCAGCGAGATCTTTTCATCCTCGATCAGGATGTCTGCCGCGAAGATTTCAGAGGCAG
>DASTJG010000640.1:0-4301 GCA_035716785.1 Anaerolineales bacterium | reverse complement strand
CAAGCAGCGATCCTTTCCGCTCACCGCGCAGGGTTTCGTCCAATTCAAGATTGCGACGGGTCGCGGCGTCCAGTGTCATGAATTCATTGATGCTGTAGCAGCGCAAACCGGTCAACAGGCTTAGCGAGTCTGGTTGTGTGTCTTTCAGGTATTGGAGGATCGCACCGGCCGCTCGCATAGCGAATCCGCGGCCTTTGATGCCAAATCCCTCCAGCGTGGAGGCTTTGAAGTGGGAAAGCAATGTTTCTTCGCACTTGCCCGGTTCGAAGCGCCAGGCCGGATACGACGTTTTATGCCCCTGGATCCCGTCGTTCAAGGCCTGGTTATCGGGGTAGAGTATTTCGGCGGGACGCAAACGTGTCAGTTCGGCACGCAAGGCTTCGAGCGGGAGTTCGGTCACGGCAAACTCTCCGGTGGTGATGTCGGCATGGGAGACGGCTGCAATCTTCTCATCAAGAATGACTGCCGCGAGATAGTTGTTCGAATCCCCGGGCAGGAGCGCAGGCTCGGTCACCGTCCCAGGTGTCACTACCCGGATCACTTTACGAGGGAAGATTCCTTTGACGGGTGTATCCCCAATCTGTTCACAGATGGCGACGTGATAACCCTTCTCGATGAGGCGCGCCAGATAATTTTCGACGGCATGATAGGGGATCCCGGCCAGCGGTGCGCGCGCACCTTTGCCGATGGAACGTGATGTTAGAACGATATCAAGTTCACGCGCGGTGATTTCGGCATCTTCATCGAAGGTTTCGTAGAAATCGCCAAGCCGGAAAAAGAGAATGGTGTTGGGATAGTCGCGTTTGATATCCAGATATTGTTGTCGGGCGGGAGAGACGTCGTCTGTGGTCATAAGTTCATTTTACTTTGGCGGTATGTATTTCTTCAAGGGAGAGGTGGGTGTGGGTTTCGGAGTGGATCGTCATAGAACAATTGTACTATAAACGATAAACTTCACCACAAAAGATTCTATCCAGAGATGACTTGGGCTATAATTCACCAGCAAATTTCTTCAGGAGTGAACTATGTACAAACTCGTTTTGGTCCGCCACGGACAAAGCACATGGAATCTCGAAAATCGTTTTACAGGCTGGACAGATGTCGGCCTGACAGATCTGGGTGTGCAGGAAGCGCACGAGGCAGGCAAACTATTGCGAGAGGGTGGCTATATCTTTGATGTGGCATACACCTCTGTATTGCGCCGAGCTATTCAAACCCTTTGGATTGTCTTACAGGAACTGAACCTCGAATGGATCCCTGTCACGAACGCCTGGCAGCTCAACGAACGTCACTATGGTGCCCTCCAGGGCTTGAATAAGGCCGAGACGGCGCAGAAGTTCGGCGAAGCGCAGGTGAAGGTCTGGCGGCGCAGCTACGACACTCCGCCTCCGGTCCTGGAGTTGGATGACGAACGCCACCCGCGCTTTGACCCGCGTTACGCCTCGCTGACGCCCGAACAACTGCCGGCCACCGAATCGCTTAAAATCACGCTCGAGCGTGTTCTGCCTTACTGGCACTCGACCCTGGCTCCGATGATCAAATCGGGTAAGCGCGTGATCATAGGCGCGCACGGGAATAGCATCCGTGCAATGGTGAAGTATCTTGATAATATCTCGGAAGCCGATATTACAGAATTGAATATCCCCACCGGTTTGCCCCTGGTTTATGAACTGAACGATGATTTGAAACCGATCAAGAGCTACTATCTCGGCGACCCGGAAGAAGCCGCGAAGAAGGCTGCTGCAGTGGCAAATCAGGCAAAGGCAAAATAGGGACTTTTTGACATTGGCAAAGGACACAAAGAAAACCTTTGTGTCCTTCGTGTTTAAACGGGTAGAATTATTTCATGTCTCTCCACCCCGATTTCATCAATGAGCTTCGTAAGCATTTCACCGGCGACATTCGTCTTGACCTGGCCTCGCGTATTCTTTACAGCACAGATGCATCCATTTATCAGATCGAACCTCTGGGAGTTGTACTTCCCAAAACGCAGGAAGATCTACACACCGTGGTGGAACTGGCTGCGAAATATAAGGTTCCGATCCTGCCGCGCGGCTCGGGGTCGAGCCTGGCAGGGCAGGCGATTGGCAATGCGCTGATCCTTGATTGCTCGCGCTGGCTGGATTCCATCGTCAAGATCGATCCCGAATCTCGAACGGCGGATGTCGAACCCGGAGTGATCCTTTCGAGGCTGAATCTTGCCGCTGCGAAGCATGGATTGATGTTCGGTCCTGACCCGGCTTCGGCGGAGCGCGCCACGCTGGGCGGCGTCATTGGCAATAACGCCACCGGCGCGCATTCCCTGATCTATGGCATGACCGCCGACCATTTGCTCTCTGCCGATGTCATCATGGCGGATGGCAGCCTGGGTGTATTGGGCGAAAGAAGCACACTGGACAATTCTCTACTCTCTGGTCTCTACTCCTCTGCTTTGAACATTCGTCAAAATTACGCCGCGGCGATCACAAAGAACTGGCCGAGCACATGGCGCAACTCGGCAGGTTATCGTTTGAATTATCTTTTGCCCTGGTCGCCATCGAAGCCATCCCAATGGGAGGGGGAATATCCGCCCAATCTGAGACCTGACACCCTGAACCTGACACCTCTTTTGGCGGGCAGTGAAGGGACGCTTGCGGTCATTCGGCGCGCAAGGGTCAACCTCGTTCCGAAGCCGAAGCATACGATCCTGGCGGTCTTGTCTTACCAAAGCAACGCGGATGCCTGTGATGATGTGCCGCGTTTGTTGACGCACCGTCCTTCGGCAATTGAATTGGTCCCGCGCATGATCATCCGGCTGGCGCGCGGTGTGCCGGAGTATGCGCGTCAGATGGGGTGGGTAGCGGGTGACCCAGCGGCGCTGCTGGTCGTCGAGTTTAGCGGGGACGAGCCCTCGGCGTTGAAAGAGCGGGCGCGCAAGATCGGCGATGTCCTGACGATTGCTGAATCCAAAGAAGATCAGGCGCGTGTCTGGAATATTCGCAAAGTCGGTTTGGGCTTGCTCGACTCGCGCCCGCAGTCCGCGCGACCCGCGGCATTCATCGAAGATTGCGCCATCCCGGTGCAGAAGCTGGGCGAGTACGTGCGTGAGGTCGAACGGATTTTGGCGGAGCATGGAACCGAGGGCGGTATCTATGCTCATGCCTCGGCGGGATGTTTGCATACGCGTCCGATCCTGGATCTGAAGACGGCGCAGGGTGTGACCGATCTGCGCTCGATCAGCGAGGCGGTCTTCGCGCTGACTGTCAGACTGGGTGGCGCTATGAGCAGTGAACACGGCGACGGCCTGGCTCGCTCCGAATACCTCGAGCAGACATATGGATCTGAATTGGTAGGGGCGATGCGAGCCCTGAAGCGCGCCGCGGATCCCGACAACATCCTCAACCCCGGCAAGATCATTGACGCGCCCAAACTCGATGAGAATCTGCGTTATGGCACGGAGTATCGAACCCGTGTGTGGGAGCCAAATCTTTCGTTCGCGCGCAGCGGCGGGCTGGACGTCGCGATCGAACAATGCAACGGCCAGGGCGTTTGCCGAAAAGATACAGGTGTGATGTGCCCGTCGTATCAGGCGACACGCGAAGAGATGCACTCGACGCGCGGCCGCTCGAATTTGCTGCGGGCGTTGATCAGTGGTCCGCTGCGCGCAGATCGGACAACTGTTACGGGACTGTCGTCTTTCGATAAGCAAAGGGTTGCCGCGACGGCGAAGGCTCTCGATCTTTGCCTGGCCTGCAAGGGCTGCAAGTCGGAATGTCCCTCCGGCGTGGACATGGCGAAGTTGAAATTTGCGTTCCAGGCAGAATACTACAAGACACATTATCGACAGTTGCGTGATTACGTCTTCGGGTATTTTCATGTTGCTGCCGGGCTGGCTGCCGCGCTGGCGCCGGCGGTAAATGTATTGATGGAAGTGCCCGCGCTCAAGAATCTGGTTGCAGGCATTTTGGGGATCACACCTCGTCGACCGTTCCCGAAGTTTTCGAGCAAGCGGGCAAAAATTCGAACCACGGAGCCACAGAAACACGGAGAAGGTAAAAAGAGAGTCATTTTCCTTGCGGATGCCTTTGCGCGCTACCTTGAGCCCGAGACCGAGCAAGCGGCGCTGGATATCCTATCAGGCTGTGGGTTCGATGTTCGTGTGCTGCCGGTCCTGGGCGCGGGGGCCTCGTTTTTATCGAAGGGATTTATCGATCAGGCGCGCGGCCACGCTGCGCGGGTGCTCGATGCGCTGAATCGAGTTGACCCGGCGCGGGAGGTGCCGGTCATCGGCATCGAGCCTCCGGAAATCTATGCATTCAAGC
>DASTJG010000639.1:0-3261 GCA_035716785.1 Anaerolineales bacterium | reverse complement strand
TCCTGTGGATTGAGAGCAAGGAACTCGCGTGCGATTTCATCGTTTTCGAATGACAATTTCAATCTTTTGCGGCCATCTGCAAAACGGGTCGAAAGACCAATTAGATCTTCTGAATCATTGAACACTGAAAATACAGTCAATGGGCGCTTTAGCAGCAGCCTGCCATATGCAGGGGCAAATAACATCTTCAATCCAAATTCCACCAGCGTCCCAACGATCACACCGGCAAATAATCCTGCCGCAGCGCCAAGGATATAGGGCATGTTGATCGTCTGTGCTGTGGTGCCTTCCGGCGAGATCAACATGACAGGGATAAAGACGATCACAAATGCCAGCAGCCCGGTGATAAAGAACGGCAGCCAGGTCACATTCGCGATCTTGTTTTCTTTTGTTGTGCACTCGGCGCACAACGGCACATCCATTTCCATCTGGACCATCTGGCCGCGTTTCTGGGCGCCAGTGCTCAGTTTGACGGACCAGGTCCTTGCTTTTGGCTTGCCGCAATTCACGCAGCGATCGGGAAATGTAAGTTTCGGTGGTTCCTTCGGATCTTTGATAGAAACATCAACGGTAATCATGTAGCACTTTTTTCAACCCTTTCAACAATAAATCATCATTCAACACGGTGCGTGGATCCAATAAAATTCTGTCGTTTTCTGTGCGGGCGATGATCGGCAGATGCGCCTCACGCAGTTTCTTCAAAAACTTATCAGGTGACTTCACATTCAGTGCCAGGACATAGGTGGCGATGCATTCTTCAGGGAGGCTGCCGCCACCGACAGTGGATTCAGACTTAATCACCTCACCCTGTCCCAATGTCTCGCGCCACGCCTCGGCACGGACCTTGAGCCGGTCCAGCGTCAGAGACATCATCTGCCAGATCGGGATTTCCCGCTCCGCCTCATTCTTGAGGTAGTGCAGCAGCGTAGCCGTAAGTCCCGCGAGGCAAGTCTTATCCGCGCGGACGGCGCGCGCCAGCGGATGTTTCTTGACCTTGTCCATCAGATCTTTTTTGCCGAGGATAATCCCCGCCTGCGGGCCTCCGAGTAATTTATCTCCCGAAAAGCAGACCAGGTCCACACCTACCGCGAGAGACTCCTGTACGGTTGGTTCGTGGGCAAAACCATATTTTGCAGTATCGAGGAACGTCCCTGAGCCGAGGTCGTCCAGAACGGCGACACCTGCCTGATGTGCAACTTCAACGATCTCTTTCAGTTCCGGTTCTTCCGTGAAACCAACGATCTTGAAGTTGCTGCGATGAGCGCGCATGACCAGCCCGGTTGGCTCCGCGAGTGCATCCTTGTAATCTGACAAGCGAACCTTATTCGTCGTTCCCACCTCGACCAGTTTCGCCTGCGACTGTTTCATCACATCTGGCACGCGGAACCCGCCGCCGATCTCCACGAGCTGCGAGCGGGAGATGACGACGCGTTTTTTATATGCGAGCGCGGCCAGGGCCAGCAGAACAGCAGAAGCATTGTTATTCACGATCACCGCCGCTTCTGCGCCGGTCAGTTTTTGCAGGATCGCCTCCGCATGGGTCAAGCGTGAGCCGCGCTGGCCTTTTTCCAAGTCATACTCAAGCGTGGAGTAATCCTCGGCGGCTTCGTTCATCGCCTTGATCGTTGCTTTCGATAAAGGCGCGCGCCCGAGATTGGTGTGCAGAATAACTCCCGTTGCGTTGATGACCGGCAGCAGAGTCGGCTGGACCCAGGCAGTGATGTGGGATTCGGCCTCAGCCAGGATCGCGTCGATTGAGGGCAGACCCGCCTCCGGCTTCGCTCGGAACCGTGCACGGGTCTCGTCCAGCGTCAATCGCAGCGCGTCGAGAGTCAGAGGGCGGCCATACATCTCGATGAGATGCGTCGCACCTTGTAAAAGCTGTTCAACGGAGGGAAGGTCACGAAGACTGGTCATCGGTTGGGACCGGAGGTTTCCAATGCGACTTTTCGCGCAAGCGCATGAAATATTCGATAGCAGCGAGCCCGCCCGCAAGGCCCAGGATCACATGAACCGTGACGAAATGGTCGAGCTGCAGCCAGGCGAGCGTCGCAGCATAGACTCCAAACCACATCGCCTGGCGGACGATCACATCCGCTTCGGCAGGGGTTTGCCCGGGGAAGCGGCGATGAAAAAAATAAACAATGGGCAAGATGGTACCGGTTACTGCCATAAACATCAGGACAAAAAACCCCCAGCGCGGCCAGACGGATGGGCGCGTATAGTTGATGAGGAGAAAAAGTCCACCCCAGCCAACGAGTATCAGCACGAGGGAGGAGAGACCAAATGGTTTGAAGTTGAGTTGTTCATCCATTGAGAGAATTATACTCTGTGGGAGAAGAGAAGAAAGAGGGAAGAGGCGAGGAGCAAAATGAATAGCCGACTCACAAGTTTGCGAGCCGGCTATTTGAGTGATATTCCTGAAAGCTGCGCGTAAATTCGCGCCGAATGCTTTAAATCTTCTTCTTTGCTTCCTCGACCACTTCAAGCACTTCGGGGAAGTCGATGCCGAGTTCATGAAGTTTTTCAACCGTCGGGATGCTGTCCCTGTCCCAGCCGCGGCGTTGGAAAACGGCATCCATGAGCTGCTCGTATTGGGCTTCGCGATATTTGCGAATTTCCTGCATCTTCTGTTCCGTTGACATGCCCGCCGGATCGATCTCGACCAGGCGTTTGAGCTGCTCATCGTAACGTTCCTGGCGCGATTCGTATTCCAGCCTGGTCACCGGTCCCATACCACGATATGGCGGGACGTCATGCCGGCGGCCGACGCGTCCCATGCGCAGAGAAAACACTTTCTGGAAGTTGTACACGCGCTCAGACTGAAGCAACAAATCTTCTGCTTTGGTCGGCTTGCCGGTGACACCCTCGTGAATCCAGGTGTAGTTCTCGACATGCTCTTCCACTTTCGCGGGTTCCTTGGTCTCCTTGTTGTTGGCAGGCGAGATGTCGTTCCAGGGAAGTTTGCACAAGCCATGCAGGCTGAACCAGGTACGCCACATCGGGAAGTAGTGCAATGCTTCGGCTTTATCCTGGAACGTAGGCAAAAGCTTGTGGACCTGATCCATGAAGATCAACCAGGCCTCATCGTGCTGCGGACCTTTTGTCGCGAGACCATAGCCACCCTGCTGAGCAAGTGATTCTTTCGTAAGATATTCGGAGATTTCCATGCCCTTGATCTCCATGCCAATATCGTGCATGAAGACGGGATCTGCGCCGAACTCACGAGCGAAGTGCTCCTTCATATAGCGCACGCCCTGC
>DASTJG010000638.1:0-18515 GCA_035716785.1 Anaerolineales bacterium | reverse complement strand
TTGGCGCGGCCTGGGCAGTCGCCGTGGTCATAATGCGATGATACCACCACTACTACGATCCCCTCCATAATTCTCGTCAACGGTGCAACAGAGATTGTCGACGTGCCTCTGTCATCGTGTCCTGAAACTCGCGCACCTGACCACTGATTTTCCTTGGAGTGAAGAAATTCAATCTCACACTTCACGCATCGCCCGCGCGCTCGACCTCTAATCCCTGTCTAGCAAGGGATTAGAGGTCGAGGCGATGAGGGGTCTCCTACTGTTTAATGCTCCTCTTCAAAATGTTGTTGGCCACATTGAACACATCTAAGTCGACACTGTGGCGTTGAACTTCAATCATCCGTTGGCTGGAGTTGAGTCTTACTTTGCCTTATGGTTGATAAGTGACGTTGACCGCTATGTAATCAAGGAAAAAATCGCGACTTGTATTGCTCGCCATGTCAATGACCCGTATACGGAAGTTGGCGTTGCTGAAGTTGCCGGAGGTCCATGTGCGGCCCCATGTGTCCGATATATTGCCGAGGGTGTAGGTGGTTTCCGTTGTGCTCAGGGTCGTGGTGGACTTGGCTGTCGTCCAGGTTGTGCCGCCATCCCACGAGAGCTGCACGCAGGTCTTCGGAGAGCCGCTGGTTGCGTCGGCGCGTGCGTCGAGGCGCACCTGAATGCCCTTGATCACAGCGGTTGCGGGTATGTTGAAATTGTAGTTGTAGTAGCGGTGCTTATCCTTGCCATTATTTGTACAGGATGTGTTGGTGTTCGTGCCACTATTGGTATCGGTTGCGACCGATGAGTCATTGGCATAAGCATTCGCGGAACTGGTCTGGAAACCGTTGTTATCACCCGCGCTGGATGTCTGTGCTGCATTTGTGGAGGGTGAGAGGAAACCAGTGCTGGTGCTGGCTGCAGGCGTATTGGTTGGAACCGGGGTCGGCGAGGGGGGAGGCACCACTCCAACCGCGATGCTCGCGATGTTCGAGTAAGCAGAGTATCCACCTTCATTGTAGGCGACGACTCGGTACCTGTAGGCGGTCCCAGCCGCGACCGAAGAGTCCGTATAGGTCGAGATATTGGCGGACGTGTCTCCGAAGAGGCCCGTGAAGCTCGTGCAGCCGGCGCCTTCGCACCGCTCAATGTAGAAGCCAAGCTCGTTGAATGAATTGTCCTGCCAGCTGAGCACAACTGACGGTCCGGAGATCGATGCGGTCAGAAGAGATGGCGCTGCCGGCGGAGGCGGAGCATTCACTACGATGGGGGAACCTGTGATCCAGCTCGATGCACCGCGGTTGTCGACGACCGTCAATGATGGATAATAGGTTATCCCAATCGTTGTATAGGTGTGAGTAACCACGGCTCCTGTGGCGCTGCTACCATCCCCGAACGACCATAGCCACGACGTCACACTTCCATCGGGGTCGGTCGATCCGGAACCGTTGAAGGTCACAGTCAGGGGCGCCGCGCCGCTCAAAGGAGTGGCGGATATAACCGCTATGGGCGGCTGGTTGGGTTGCACACCGCCCGATGGCCGCCAGCATGTGATCAATGCATCATATCCGCCGGTGGCACATACGTCACCGTTGGGCAGGGCTGTGGCCCAGACCGTCGGCAACTTGGAGAAGCCCTCCCACAGCAGCGTTCCATTCGAGCTATACCCGGCCGTAACGCCCGGCCAGTACCCGCCGGGAAGGTTCGGACCGCCGCGCCCCGTCACCACGGTGGTGCCATCTGCCATCACCAGCACACCCGCCGGGATCTCGTCGGTGTTCAAACCTCCGTCCCGAACCGCCTCCCATCGCACCGCCCCGGAGGTCTCGAAGGCCACGGTGTACCAGTCGAGGAACCCACGATTCGTCTGGCCGGTCACCACCAGGCTACCGTCCGGCGCCATGGCCATCCAAAGACCGGCGCCATCGTAGGCATCGGCCGGCTTCTTGTCGGTGCGCCACAACCGCGCGCCGGTCGCCCGATCATAGGCGACAACGGTCAGAAAGTACTTCATCGCGGGGGTGCCCGGGTCGGTCACACCCTGCCCGGTCACGTACACACGGGTGGCATCCACGACGACGTCCCGGGCAAAGGTGCCCTCAGCGGCCGTCACCTGCCATCTGCGAACGCCCGTCGTGGCATTGTAGACCGCCGTGATCCATATCGCGCCACCAGAAACACTCCCCGTCACCGCCACATCGGCACCGTCGGGACTCAACGCCAGCGAGGAGGCGATCGCAAATCCGTTGCCTGTCGAGTCCCCTTGCGACCAGAGCAAGGCGCCGGAAGGGCTGTACTTCTGCACGAACAAGCCATTTCCGACCGCACTCCCAGACACATAGGCGTTGCCCGAAGCGTCGACCAAAAGCCGCGCAACGGTTGGGAAGAATCCCGAGGAGAAGTCCACTCGCCACAAGAGCGTTCCGTCGGATGTGTAGCGGACCATGGTGCTGGCGATTGGACGGCCGTGAGAGTCCTGGTTGTGCCCGACCACGATGAGATCGCCGTTAGGCGCAGCGGCCACCCAGTCGCCGGCGAATGTTCCTATCGCGGGGGCGACGGTGCGTTGCCACCGCAGTACTCCGGTCGATGTGTACGAGGTGACCACGAGCATCCTATAGAAGCCTCCAGAGACTACGGTCACATTACCCGATGTATCGGAGGCGATCCGGGCTGAATTGCCCGCTCCCGTGCTGCCCGAATCGAGGCCTCCGGCGACCCACAGCACGGTCAGTGTGGTTGGTGCAGCTGCAACGGCGGCACTAGCCGTGAACGGCTGCATCGCCAGCGAGATGATGCAGGCAGCCACTAAAAGACCGCGCACTGTAATGCGCTTCAGCGTTGAGTTCATGATTCTGCTCATTTTCTTACTCTCCTTCTTGATAGTTTTCCTCTCGGTTGCCACATCCGCCTGGATGCAGCTGGTTATTATTTGGTGACGCTCCTGGTCAGGGCGCTGTTTGCCAGAAATCGTATACCTGGAAGAAGTTCGTAGCGAGCAGAGATATTACCAAGACCAATGTCATGAGTCGGAGGCTGAGCAGGTTAGATTTAATGGGATCTTCATCCTTCTTCTGATAAGTCCGGACTGTTGTAATTTAGACCATTCATATAAATATACGTCTGGGACTGTAGTGACGGATGTCACAGAATAATTATGACATTTTTCATTAATATGGCATAATGATCTGGAAATGCAAGCCGCTGTATTTTGGGTTTCAGCGGTAACAGCGAAGGGTTGGAGGCGCTTTTGGCAGACCCCTGGACAGAAAATACAAGTCATTATATTTACACTAACACGACATGCCCCCGCCTACATCCATCAATTGGATGATAAGCTCCTACGCCAGTTGGGGGAGCCAGATCATGTGTCTTGAAGGAGTAGATGTTCGCCAACTGCGGCGTACATCAAGTGTGATACTTCCATTGTCTCCTCCTTATGCTAACAATGGCTTGGAAGTATCTTTTATTCGATATTCATGATGAATTGATAGTTATTTGCAATTTCACTATACGACTTTCCAACCCTAGTATCAAGCGTTATTTCTCACAAAGTTACAAGCGGAGCAAACCGAACTGTCTAATTTCGGGTCTCATGCGATCTGATTTCTCTTGGTTTTCCCTGAAAAAAGCACTTCTGTGAGTGATATTCCCTTCCCCAAAACAAACCTTGCGATTAGCTCTATGGAGTATTGCTGTTGTCTATTTGATGAATGCGATGTTGGGATTTGCTTGAGCAGTGGCCGTGGTCACATATTCATGATACCACTCTCCAACCCAATCTGATATGAACCTATCATCACATCCCTTCGATGGCTCAGGACACGTTTGAAACTGGCACGTATAGTCCGGATCTAGTAATTTGCATTTCACTGTCTCAAAATTCACATATTGACAAGGCAAACGTTTGCCATTATATTATCTATGCTTGGCAAACGTTTGCCGATTACGGTTAATCGGCAACTTATACTCCACTGCAATTACATCTTGGCAAATCCTGGGCTATAGCGCAGGGCAAGTATATTGCAGTAACAATTTGAGATCATCCAAAACCAGTGTGATGCATCCATCCCTAACAGGAGTATATCCACAATGGCTTTTCCATCAGCCAATAATATTCGAGATCTGAAAGCAACTTTCTCGCGGGGGAAATTAACTGCCTATTTTTACATCCTCCCATCCGGATTATTTTTGTTTTTCGTATTGGGTTTTCCCATTATCTATAGCGTTTTCATGTCATTTCAGAAATATACGCTCGAGACACTGGTATCCCGACATACTGAATTTATATGGTTTGAAAATTATTCGGCTGTATTGAGCGATCCCGCATTTATGGTCGCTTTGAAGCATTCTCTGGTATTTACTGTATCATCCATCCTTTTTCAATTTACGATCGGCCTGGGTTTAGCCATCCTGTTCAACAGGGCTTTTCCATTGAGCAACGTGATGCGGGGACTGTTGCTGACAGGGTGGCAAATTCCCTCTGTGGTGACCGGTACACTTTTTCTCTTCCTGTTCAATCTTGACTATGGCCTGATCAATTTTGTTCTGACTGCGTTGCACATCACCTCGGAACCCATTGGCTGGATCGTTCAATCGGACACTGCTTTGCCTGCAGTGATCATCGCCAATATTTGGCTTGGGATTCCATTCAATGTCATCCTGCTTAGTGCCGGCGTTGCGGGGCTTCCAGAGGATGTGTATGAAGCGGCAACAGTGGATGGAGCGAACGGTATACAAAAGCTGATCTATATTACGATCCCTTTGTTGAAATCGACGATCCTGGCCGTTTTGATGCTGGGATTCATTTATACCCTGCGAGTATTCGATCTGATTTGGATCATGACGAAAGGGGGGCCCGGGAACGCTACGGAAGTTCTCCCCACTTTTGCGTATCGACTCTCCTTTATCAATTTTAATTTCGGGCGGAGCGCTGCTGTCTCGGTCATTATGCTGCTGATTCTTTTGGGCGCCGCAATATTGTACCTGCGAGCGATTACGAAGGAGGAGAGATTATGAAAGGGGCGAGCGCGAATCCGTCTTTGAGAGAAGTTGAAAGCTTCGTTCGAATCACTCAATCTGTACGCCGTTGGATGCGGAAGCCGCAGGCTGAGTCTGTTTTAAGATTCGCGCTTGGCTTCCTGGCAACCGCAATCTATCTCATGCCATTGTTTTGGATGGTTTCCACCTCATTGAAGTCTCCCTCCGAGATTTTTCAAACTCCGCCTGTGCTCGTCCCCTCTCAGCCTCAGATCGAGAGTTACCGGTCTGCTTTGGGGCTGCCGACAGATCGTCCCGAGTTATATGTGACTGGCGCGCTGTATTTCAAAAACTCTTTTATCATCGCTGCCTCTACCATGCTCCTGACATTGGCATTGGCCATCCCGGCTGCATATGCATTATCTCGTTTTAACTTCCGGGGGAAAATCACGTTTATGCTTTTTTTGCTTGTTGCCCAGATGTTGCCCGCCGTCTTACTGGTCATTCCATTATTTGTGCTGTTCAAGATGGTCAGTCTATATAATACGTACTTCAGTGTGATACTGGCGGACACGGCTCTGGCTCTGCCGTTTGCGATCATCATTCTTCGGACCAGTTTCATACAAATTCCGGATGCGCTGGAAGAAGCTGGCATGATCGATGGCGCGACGCGTTTGCAGGTTCTATGGCATATCGTGCTGCCATTAATGAGGGCCAGCCTGGTCGCAGTCGGGGTCTTTTCATTCCTGACGGCCTGGGGGGAGTTTGTCTTTGCCTTATCGTTTTTGGCAAAACCCGAGTTGCACCCCATTTCGATCGGTGTTTTTCAATTCATTGGTATGTATAAGACTCAATGGGATACGATGATGGCTTTTTCAACGTTGGTGGCCATCCCGGCAGTCTTTGCGTTGCTGTTCTTGCAACGCCAGTTCATCAGCGGATTGACGTCTGGCTCTATGAAATAACTTGTACTTCCTTACCGGCAAAGGAGGTGATGCCTGATTGACACTGCTCTGACTTTGAGATCGTTTTTGCCCAAAACATTTGAACAAGGAGAGAAACATGCAACTCAATTTGAAGTCACTGATTTTCCTGACGCTGATTGCCGGACTGATTCTGACCGGCTGTGGCGCTCCCGCTGCCACTGCGGTTCCCCCAACAGAAGCAGCACCAGATACTGTGTCCCCGGCAACGGAAGCTCCTACGCAAGCGGCTGAGGCACTCCCGGTTGAATTATGGACCTACTATGGCGATACCGGTCCTGCGGCAGCATGTGTAAAAACGGCTGCCGAGGATTTCAATGCAGCGCAATCCCAGTATGTGCTCAATATTCGGAACCTGGCTTTCACAGACTTCAACCAGCAACTGACAACCGCAATTGCCGCAGGCGAGACGCCTGATTTGATTATTGTCGATAATCCTGATAACGCACGCTATGCAGCGGCAGGCGCGCTGGAAGACCTCACTGCCTATGTGGAAGAGTGGGGAGCGGCGGATCAATACCTGCCCGGCCCGTGGAACTCTACTTTGTGGGATGGCAAGAATTATGGCATTCCGTTAGGAAGCAACACTGTAGTCCTTTGGATTAATACTGATCTGGCCACAGCCGCGGGCCTGGATATCAATAATCCTCCCAAGACCTGGGATGAGTTCGAGACCTGGGCTGCTGCACTGACCGACAAGGAAAAGGGCGTCTACGGTACCGCCTTGCTCGCCAAGAAGGATGAGACGGGCACATTCCTGTTCCTCCCGTGGGTTCTGCAGAATGGCGGCGATATCGACAAGTTGGATTCGCCCGAGTCCATTGAGGCTCTAGCCTTCTGGACAGACCTGGTCAATCAGGGTTATGCACCGAAGTCAGCCGTGACGGACGGTTTTGCTGAGATCTATACTCAATTCACCACTGGCAAGGCAGCCATGATGATCAGCGGCACCTGGAATGTCAATTCCATTCCAAAGGATGCTCCCGACCTGAATTGGATGGTTGCGACCCTGCCCTATTCAAAGCAGCCCGCTTCCTCTCTGGGCGGTGAGAACTGGGCCATGATGGCAAACGGCAAACAGCCGGATGGTGGCTGGGCATTCCTGAAATTCGTTACCGATGTTAGTTATGGCACCAAACTTACCGACTGCATGGGTTATATTCCCAGTCGTAAGGATGTACTTGCCCAGGTTGCTGAAAAATCGGCCGACGATCCCACCATGCAGGTCTTTTTGAAGCAGATGGAATCGGCTGCGGCGCGCGGACCACTCCCCAACTGGTCTGAAGTGTCAGCCTTGATTCAGGAAGCGATGCAGGAAGCATTGAGCGGCCAAAAAAGCCCGGAACAGGCGATGAAAGATGCTGCCGCACAAGTTAATCCGCTACTACCAAAGTAATGGTGATATAAAATAAGAAGAGCCGTCTTGGAAGAATTATCATCGGTTGAGGCACCAATTGAGAACACTTCTTGAAACGGCTCAAAAAGATTATACACCAGCGCGAGTCACCGGATACGAAGGGTGGGCGGTGTGATTGAATATCATCCACCCTTCCACCGGGTGTTATATCAAATTCTTGACGATTGGATCCATACGTATGCCAGTTACTCTACGTGAAATAGCCAAAGCTGCAGGTTGTTCCGTCTCCACCGTTTCAAGGGCGTTTGCCGGAAGTGATCATCCGGTGAATGAGGTGACTAAGGAGCGGATCTTATCCATTGCCAATCAATTGGGCTATCGCCCGAATGTGGCTGCACGTGGACTCAAAACGGATCGGACGTTCACAATAGGGCTTGTCGTCTATAACATTGCAAGCCCATTTACCCCGGTCCTCATCCGTGGCATCCAGGAATACCTCAGGCAGCATGATTATTTCAGCATTATTATCAGTACGGATTGGGATCCGGAGCTTGAAAGTGAAGCGGTTCATCAACTCATCAGTCGCTCCATCGACGGGATTATTTTTGTCGAATCCTGGAGAGATGAAGCCAATATAACCCTTGATGTAGCGAACAAACCCTATGTTTTCGTTTACCGTCTCTTTAATGGGTCATATGCAAATTCGGTCCTTGCGGACGATCGCCATGGGGCGCGCCTGGCTGTCGAACACTTGGTCAAGTTAGGGCACCGCCGGATTGGATATATCAATGGCCCTCATGATTGGAACTCGTCCAAAGACCGCCTGGCCGGGTATCGAGATGTCTTAACCCAGTCTGGGATCCCCTATGATCCATCTTTGGTGGAAGAGGGTACCTGGGAGGTTCAAAGCGGATATCCGATCACAAAGAAGTATCTGGCTATGTCCGATCGCCCAACGGCCATTTTTGCCGCAAATGACCTCATGGCATTGGGCGCAATCTATGCTGTTCAAGATGAAGGTCTGAATGTGCCTAAGGACATCGCTGTCGTTGGATACGATGATCGCGATATTGCCAGTTGTTCAAAGCCCACCGTTACAACGATCTGCCCTCCCAGTTTTGAGATGGGAAAGCTGGCAGCCCAGTTGATCGTAAATCGGCTTGAAAACCAGGTTGACATAAAAGAGCCTGTTCGCGTGCAGGGCAAGCTAATCATACGTGAATCTTGCGGGGCTGAACGGATGGATATTCCGCTTGAACGTTATGTAAGCCATACGAACCCTCCTGAACCTCTGATCCGGAGATGGAGAGGAAAAAATATACAAGAATAATATAGATTCTTTAGCTGGATTCAATTGGAACGGAAGACAGAATATTCCTTTTCAAGTTGGTTTTCACAAATTATTTCAACCAATCTTGTTAGATCGAAACAGGCAAAGGTGGTTTTGCCTTTA
Organism: Anaerolineales bacterium; assembly: GCA_035716785.1. Lineage (GTDB taxonomy): Bacteria > Chloroflexota > Anaerolineae > Anaerolineales > Villigracilaceae > Defluviilinea. The sequence continues at coordinate 9,760 of DASTJG010000638.1, read as the reverse complement.
TTTCCGCTCATTGGTAGAGGAGTAGTGTATGTTTCCACCTAATAGGGACAGAAGCCCAACATTTGGTCCTGTAGATGCTTCGAAGAGTTCTCATGCATGTTGGAAAACTTTGGAATTTAAGAGTGTTTCTTTATATGAAGGCTTCTGGACAAAAAAACTAAAGGTGAATAGAGAAACCAGCCTGCGTTTTGGTTTTGAGATGCTTGAAAAGTCCGGAAATTTTGATAACTTGCGTATTGCTGCGGGATCGATCAAAGGAAATTACCGGGGATATGTATTTCAAGATTCGGACATTTATAAGTGGTTGGAAGCTATTGCCTGGGAACTGGGTAAGGAACCCGATAAGGATCTGCTTTCTATGGCAGATCAGGCTATTGCGCTCATAGCAGCCGCGCAACGTTCCGATGGCTACATCAATAGTTATGTTCAGACCAGGGAATTCCCTGAACCCTGGAGAGACCTGGATAACGGACATGAACTTTATTGTGCCGGGCATCTGTTCCAGGCGGCAATTGCCTTTCAACGTACGTTGGGTGATGATCGCTTATTGAATATTGCCTGTCGTTTTGCCGACTATATTTGTTCCGTTTTTGGCCCGGATAAAAGACACGGAACTTGCGGGCACCCGGAAGTGGAAATGGCGCTGATCGAGTTGTACCGGGAAACTGGTGAGTCTCCATATCTGGATTTGGCAAAATTTTTTATCGACCAGCGTGGCCGCAATATGATGAAAGGCCATCGTTCTTACGGTTCGGAGTACCATCAGGATCATGTACCGGTGCGCCAGGTTGTTGAGGCAGCGGGTCATGCTGTACGCCAGTTGTATCTGGCCTCAGGTGTGACGGATTTATATTTGGAAACAGGTGAGCAATCTTTGTTCGATGCCATGCTGCGCCTTTCGAAAGATCTTGTCGAAACAAAACTTTATATTACAGGGGGATTAGGCTCTCGCTTTGATGGTGAAGCCTTTGGCGATCCTTATGAACTCCCTGCTGACCAGTGTTATTGCGAGACCTGTGCAGCCATAGCCGGTTTTATGTGGAACTGGAGAATGCTGCTTACCTCCGGCGAGGGGCACTATGCCGATCTGATGGAGCAGGCGCTTTATAACAATATTTTGGCCAGCCCTGCTTTGGATGGAAAACATTACTTTTACATTAACCCTTTAATGCTGCGTGATGCCAGATACTTGCGGTTATCCACGGACCTGTCAGAAAACGAGTCCTTCATTCCCGATGAACGTCCTGAATGGCATGACTGTGCCTGCTGTCCGCCGAACGTCATGCGGCTGTTTTCCTCGCTTACTCATTATCTGTCCACCCGTGATGCGAACGGTATTCAAATCCATCATTTTGCACCGGCAGATATTGAATGCGATCTGGCATCCGGACAGCGAGTTAAGCTGAATTTGATGACCGATTATCCCTGGCAGGGACAGATCAAGCTGAGGATCGCGGAAACAGGTAACTCGCCATGGACACTGTCGCTGCGAGTACCTGAATGGAGCCAACAGCCGACCTTGTCCGTTAATGGAAATGCCGTAAGAGATCTAAATCTTGCAAAACGATATCTTGTTTTGGAAAGAACATGGCGGACCGGAGATACCATTGATCTCGACTTGAAAATGGAACCAATGTTAATCGCTTCCAATCCACGCATCGATGCCACACGCGATTGTTTGGCTGTCCAGCGCGGCCCAGTTGTTTATTGCCTGGAGGATCGAGATCAGGAAATAAAGAGGCATCTGCTCGATGTGGAGGTTGATAAAAGCTATCCCCTTGTAACCAGATGGGAAAGTGATTTGCTGGATGGTGTGATGGTCATTGATGCTCAAGGCCAGTTTGTTGAACGCGAAGCGTGGCGTGGACATCTTTATCAACCTGCGACGCTCTCCGGGAAGGCAATTGCCAGCCCTGTTCGTTTGATTGCCATCCCTTATTACGCCTGGGGGAATCGTGGGATTGGCGGTATGCGAGTTTGGATTCCAAAGAAGTTGTTATAGAACTGGACAGGTGATATTCATGGTTGAATTCATAAAAAAAACGAACAGCTTGTTTTGCTCTCTGGATGATGAGGTTCTGGAGATAGAACCCTGGGGTCTGAATGGGATCCGCGTCCGCGCGACTTGTCTGCCTGAGATCAAGCAGGATTGGATAAGCGCTCTCCTTCCTCAAGAAAATCATCAGGCCGAGATTCAAATTGAAACTAACGGAGCGAGTCTCCGGAATGGATCGATGCTGGCACGTGTAAATGCTTCAGGTGCATTGAGTTTCGTGAATGTTGATACTGGAACCGTCCTGCTTAAAGAGCAACCTATCCATGCCATCTCGATCCCGGCCAGGCATTATAAAGATATGCGAGGGGATCATTTTCACATCGACGTTTGCTTCGAGGCGTACGATGATGAACATATTTACGGGTTAGGCCAGCACCAACATGGCCGCTTGGATCAGAAGGGCTGTGTCATTGAATTGATCCAGCGCAATACCGAAGTGAGTATTCCATTCCTGCTTTCGAGCAGAGGCTATGGCTTCCTTTGGAATAACCCGGCTGTCGGCCGCGTGGAATTTGGCTATAACGCGACTCGCTGGGTAGCAGACTCCGCTCCTCAGATCGATTATTGGATTACAACCGGAGCTAATCCTGCTGAAATCCTCTCTAATTATGCCGATGTGACAGGTCATACCCCCATGCTTCCCGATTGGGCATCAGGGTTCTGGCAAAGTAAATTGCGTTACGCGAGCCAGGAAGAGTTGCTATCCGTTGCGGAAGAATATCATCGGCGTAAGCTGCCTCTATCGGTGATCATCATTGACTTTTTCCATTGGACTCGGCACGGTGACTGGCAGTTCGACTCGAAATGCTGGCCAGACCCCGGCGGAATGGTCAAGGCGCTGGAGAAATTGGGTGTCCGGGCAATGGTATCCGTGTGGCCGACGGTGAGCCGTCTCAGTGCCAATTATCCTGAGATGTGGGGGAATAAATATATTGTTCGTAACAAAGGTGGGACGCCTGCCCACATGTACTTTGTGGATAATCAGGCGGAAGAAGGAATTTACCTCCATTACTATGACCCCACTCATCCGGAGGCGAGGAAGTATATCTGGGAGAAGGTAAAACAGGGATATTACGAGCACGGGATCAAACTGTTCTGGCTGGATGCCTGCGAGCCTGAAATGATCCCTATGACCCCGGAAAACTTACGCTTCCATGCAGGCGATGGAGAGGCAGTCGCGAACATCTATCCTCTGCGCCATGTCCAGGGTTTTTATGAGGGAATGAAGGCAGAAGGTGAACAGGATATTGTGTTCCTGTGTCGCTCCGCCTGGGCCGGCAGCCAACGCTTTGGCGCAGCAGTTTGGTCCGGGGATATTATCTCCAGTTTCCCTGTATTGCGCGCTCAAGTAAAAGCCGGATTGAGCATGGGATTAAGCGGAATTCCCTGGTGGACGCATGATATCGGCGGTTTTAGAGGGGGAGACCCAACCTCGCCGTCTTTCCGCGAGCTGATCGTGCGTTGGTTTCAATTCGGTGCTTTTTCTCCCATTTTCCGGTTGCATGGTCATCGCCTGCCTCACACGGATGATTTTGGGGGTGGTCCAAACGAAGTCTGGTCTTTTGGTGAGGAAGCGTATGAAATTCTAAAGCGTTACATGCTCCTTCGAGAACGCCTCCGACCTTATATTATGGATCAGATGCGCATTGCCCATGAGAGTGGTGTTCCTCCTATGCGTCCCTTGTTTTTGGACTTTCCGAATGATTCGTCATGCTATTCGATTGAAGATGAGTATATGTTCGGACCTGATCTTCTGGTTGCACCCGTTCTTGAGGCAAATGCCCGATCAAGGAAGGTATACTTACCGACCGATATTACCTGGAAAGATGCCTGGACGGGCCGGCAATACGAAGGTGGACAGTGGATCGACGTTCCTGCTCCACTTGAAACGATTCCGTTGTTTCTAAAAGCCGGTAGTCATTTGCTTGAGATTTTCCAGAGTGGATCCTGGTTTTGAGATACGGTGCTATTTTTGAACATCAAAATAAAAGGATCTTGATCGATTATCTACATCCTTTCCCAGTCAGAATCAGTTTTTCACCATAGTCTCCAGAAGGGGGTAATCAAGAACATGGAGTTCCCTGTCCTTGAGAAGAACTCCATGTTCTCTTGGTGGTTTGATTTGATCAGCCCATTACTTCGCAATGTTTATTTGCGTATTAGCCTCGCCTCGGCGGGCAGGTAATACTCGCCATCGGGCGGGTCGATAATCTTCCATTGGATGGTGTTGACATCCACGTACGTGACCTCGGCCGTGCCGGTGTCGGTCGTAAAGGAGCTCTGGAACTGGACCGTGGCAACCTGTCCCTGGAGACCACCGTTGATGGACACCTCCAGTGTGTCGATCTTGTTCCCGCCCGGAGCGACGACGGTGTGGTGGCCATAGATGTTCTTCCAATCCTGATACAGGTCCAGGCTGAAGCCGGTGGCGGTATCCTCCCAGTGTCCGTCCAGGGAGAAGGTGGCACGGTACTGGGCAATATCGATATCGATGGTGTAGATCTTTTGCTCGGGCGTCAGGTTGCAGTTCGAGATCGGCTGGTCGGCGGGACATTGCACGTCCATGTCGGGCTTCCATCCGGCGGAGATCAGCATCAGTCCCATGTCGCGCGTCAGCCCGATGGCGGAACCGGTGGGACCGTCGGCCTGGTAGGTGGGCTGCGGCGTCCATCCCAGCCCCACCGAGTTGGTCAGTGTCGTCAGGATCTCATGTGGATTTTTGAACTGGTTGCCGTCCCCGCTCACCCCGATGTGGCAGCCCTGCCCGGCTTCACCGGCGAAGATGTCGATGAAGGGAGCCGGGATCTGTGACTGGAACTCCACGCCCAAAGCCTGGGAGACGATTGCCTGAAGATCCTGGCAGAGCGACGCCGGGATCGGCTCGTACATCGCTCCCAGCGCGGGGTCGATCACCGCAGCCGGGATGTCGATCACGATCTGGTAGGTAATATCCTGCTGCGTGAGTGAACGGATCTCGATAAAGTAATCCTGGCTGGCGGGCAGGACGCTGCTCCAGTAGGTGGTTGGACCGGTCGTGAACACCTGTCCATCCGCGCCGGTGACGATGAGCGTGGCGTATGGGTTAGCCGGGTCCGAGACGGGCTCCGTCGACAGCCAAACGGTCAACTGCTGTCCTTTCCCGGCTGCCAGCACGGAGCGTGTGGATGCGCCGGAAGCCAGGTCACCGTTTGTGTACCAGGAAGTGGTATTAGACTGGAATTCGATCCTGACAGCATCGGCGGCCGGCGGCTGAGGGGTAGCCGTCGCTGGGGCCTGAAGATCGGGCTGGATCGGCGCGGCGGTCAGGGCGGCAGCCGTCTGGGTCAACGCCACAGACACGGCAACGCTCGTATCTGTGTTCTGCTGTGCCGCACAGGCGGAGACGGACAAGGTGACTATCAGGAGCAAAAACAAGGGGAATTTGACTTTCATGAAGATGATCCTCTCTGCGATGATATGGGTTTCGGTGTTGCCCGAGTCCGACCTGTAATGAAAATCGGATATTCTCTGGAAGACTTTGTGTCTCACAGTGATTGATTCGGTCTTAATCGCCAAAACCAATTTGTAAAGATTAACGTGAATTAGCGGATTCAGCAAACTATAACCTAAAACACATGCTGGTTATCGGAGAGAACCTTTTCAAACTCTCATCAAAAACCCTTGACTTGGAGTCGACTCCAGGTGTTACACTGCCCCTCGAGGTAAATTATGAAGATTGCAGAAGTCAGTGAACAATATGGACTTTCATCAGATACGCTGCGCTATTACGAGCGTGTCGGTCTCATCCCGCCGGTCAATCGAAATGAGAGCGGCATCCGGGATTACAACGAACTCGACCTGCGGCGGGTGGAATTCATCAAGTGCATGAGGAGCGCGGGGCTTCCTGTGGAAGTTCTGATCGAATATGTTGCACTGGTCCAAAAAGGCGACAGGACCATTAAAGCCAGGAAAGAAATCCTGAAGGAGCAGCGCGAGTTGCTTGCAGCCAGAATGAGAGAGATGCAAAAGACGCTGGACATTCTGGATCACAAGATTGAAGTGTATGAAAAGGCTGTTTTGAAAAAAGAGAAGGAAATGATCCAGACAGAAGAAATAATGGCAGGGGATTGAAAAATCGTATTGGAGGCAATATCCAATCAACCATCCGGTAATGAAAAGATAGGAATAAAAAAAATGCAAAAACGAAAACTTGGGAATAGTGGGCTGGAAGTTTCAGCCATGGGACTTGGCTGCATGCGCATGAGCTTTGGTGACACGCCAACCGACAAACAGGAGATGATCGACTTCCTTCACAAGGCTGTCGAACGCGGCATCACGTTCTTCGATACGGCAGAAGTGTACGGTCCCTTCACGAATGAAGAGCTTGTAGGGGAGGCGTTGGAGCCTTTCAAGGGACAAGTGGTGATCGCCACTAAGTTTGGGTGGAAACACGGCGACAAGGGTCCCCATCCCAGCGTGGGAGTGGACAGCCGCCCCGAGCAGATCAAGCGGGTGGCGGATGCCTCGCTCAAGCGTTTGCGGGTCGATGTCATCGATCTGTTCTACCAGCACCGTCCCGACCCGAACGTGCCCATGGAAGATGTGGCTGGGGCAGTGAAAGACTTAATTCAGGCAGGCAAGGTCAAGCACTTTGGACTTTCCGAAGCAGGTGCAGACCAGATCCGCCGCGCCCATGCGGTTCAACCCGTCACTGCCCTGCAAAGCGAGTATTCGATCTGGTGGAGAGCCATCGAACCGGAGATCCTGCCGACATTGGATGAACTTGGTATTGGTCTTGTGCCGTACAGTCCATTGGGGCGCGGTTACCTGACAGGTAAGGTCGATGAGAACACAACCTTTGACAGCACCGATATCCGCAGCCGCAATCCTCGCTTTACACAGGAAGCGATCAAAGCGAACCGGGTTGTGATTGACCTCTTGGAGAAGATCGCTTCACAAAAGGGAGCCACTCCGGCCCAGATCGCGCTGGCCTGGCTGCTGGCGCAAAAACCCTGGATCGTTCCCATTCCAGGCTCACGCAAACTCGAACGCCTGGATGAAAACAATGGCGCAGTGAATATCGAACTGACAGCAAATGATCTCAGTGAAATTGAAAATGCCATGTCAGAGATCACGGTGGTTGGCGACCGATATTAAGGATTGTACGAACTGCATCAAGATGGCATATAGGTACTGGGATATAGCACCTGATTTTGATCACAAGTGAACGAACAAGAGCAGGAGATACAAAATGTCTGAATCAAAAGAATTATCACCCGCACAAAAGCTGGTTGGCGATTTCGCACCCAAGCTGGCAGAGCTGACGGATGATGTATTGTTTGGCGATGTTTGGGAACGTGCAGAGTTATCGAAGCGAGACCGCAGCCTGGTTACCGTCGCTGCGCTCATCACGAATGGAAACACCGAGCAGCTTACGGGTCACCTGAACCGGGCTAAGGATAACGGTCTGTCCGAAACTGAACTCGCCGAGGTGATCATTCACCTGGCTTTCTACGCCGGGTGGCCGCGGGCAATGTCAGCCGTCAAGGTCGCGCGCGAGGTCTTCAAGAAGTAGCTCAACCCTGTTTGGTGAATGCGTCAGGAGTTCATAAAATGGAAATCAAACGCAGTGGTTCACAGCCATCCAGCAAAGGACAGCCTGAATATTTTACCGGCATCGTCCGCGTCGACCCTTTGAATCAGATGAGTGAACCGGGAAGAGTGAGCTGTGCCTATGTGACCTTCGAGCCCGGCGCGCGGACCGCATGGCACTCTCACCCATTAGGACAGACTCTTGTCGTCACAGCAGGATGCGGCTGGGTGCAAAAGTGGGGTGAGCCTGTACAGGAAATTCGACCAGGAGACGTGGTCTCAATCCTGCCTGGTGAAAAGCACTGGCATGGCGCTGCACCGACCACAGGTATGACGCACATCGCCATTCAGGAATATCTTGATGGCAAAGCTGCTGACTGGATGGAACACGTCAGCGACGAACAATATCGAAGAGGAGATTAATGATGTACATTGGATTGCAAATTCCGTCTTTCAAGTATCCTGGCGGCACGATTGCCATCCGCCCCAAGCTGAAAGAAATCGTCACAACAGCAGAAGAATCCGGATTTTATAGCATCTGGGTCATGGATCATTACTATCAAATCAAGGGATTATTCGAAGAAGCCTATACCGACCCAATGCTGGAAGCTTATACCACGCTTGGATACATTGCCGGATTAACTGAAAAAACCTATCTGGGTGCGCTGGTAACGGGCGTTATTTATCGCTACCCCTCCGTTCTGATGAAGATGGTCAACACCCTTGATATTCTTTCCGGTGGTCGTGCATATTTTGGCATTGGCGCGGCATGGTATGAAGAAGAAGCGAAAGGCTATGGGATTCCCTACCCTTCGACATCCGAGCGCTTTGAGCAATTGGAGGACAATCTGAAACTGGCAAAGGCTCTCTGGGATGGTAATGAGACCTCCTTTGCTGGCAAGCATTTCTCTGCTCCGGCGATCACCAATAATCCGCGCCCGCTCTCGACACCGCATCCACGCATCATGATCGGTGGTACGGGTCCGAATAAAACTCTGCGAATGGTCGCTCAATATGCAGATGCCTGCAATATCGGGGATTGGGTTGGCACAGAAAATATGCAAAAAGCGCTCGACACACTCAAAAAACATTGTGAGACTCTGGGACGTGAGTACGCCGCCATCGAGAAAACGTCCCTCTGCACCGTGCATCTTTCAGGAGATGATACTGTAGACGGCATTATCCGTCGCATCAAGGAACTCTCTACGATAGGCTTCACACACGCGATTTTCAATATGCCGGATGTTTACAAAATTACCCCGCTTGAAACCTTTGCAAAAGAAATTATCCCTGCAGTAGCAGGATTCTAAAGAGGTGACTATGCAAACTGTCGCATTGAACAATGGTGTACAGATGCCCATTCTGGGTTTCGGCGTTTTTCAGATCACGAACGCAGAAGAGTGTGAACGGAGCGTCTATGAAGCGGTCCAGGCTGGATATCGTCTGATCGATACGGCAGCTTCTTATCTCAATGAAGAGGCGGTCGGTAGAGCCATAAAAAGCAGTGATGTTACAAGGGAAGAGCTGTTTGTGACCACAAAGCTTTGGATCCAGGATGCGGGCTACGAAAGCACAAAGAAAGCGTTTGAAAAATCGTTAAAGCGATTGCAACTGGATACTCTCGATCTGTATCTGATCCATCAACCGTATGGGGATGTCTACGGTTCCTGGCGTGCAATGGAAGAGTTGTATAACGAAGGCAGGATCAAAGCCATTGGTGTCAGCAACTTCCAGCCCGATCGGGTCATGGACCTCATCATTCATAACAAGGTGGTTCCTGCGGTCAATCAGATCGAGACACATCCCTTCCATCAGCAGGTTGAAACCCAAACCTTCCTGCAGGAAAACAATGTTCAAATTGAATCCTGGGGACCGTTCGCGGAAGGCAAACACAACATCTTCCAAAATGAACTGCTGCTTTCCGTTGCCGGAAAATACGGGAAAACGGTCGCGCAGGTGATCCTGCGCTGGCTGACTCAACGAGGAGTGGTAGTGATCCCGAAATCCGTTCGCAAGGAACGAATCGTTGAGAATTTCAACATCTTCGATTTTGAACTGAGCACTGAAGATATGGATGCGATCAAAGCGCTGGATACAAAGGTGAGCAGCTTCTTCGACCATCGTGATCCTGCC
>DASTJG010000637.1:0-9337 GCA_035716785.1 Anaerolineales bacterium | reverse complement strand
CGGCGAACCACACTGTGGCGCTCAACCACCACCTTGTCTATGCGCGGCGAGCGGAGCAGGAACGTGCGCTCGACGCCGATACCGTTGGAAGCCATGCGGCGCACGGTAATGGACTGATCATTGCCGCCCTTGCGCGTACGGATGATCGTGCCCTTGAACTCCTGAATGCGTTCGCGGTCACCCTCTTTAATTTTGACATGCACACTGACGTTATCGCCAGATTTCAGGGCGGGAATTTTTTCATTCTGTTTGGCTTCGAGAGCCTTGATAATGTCTGCCATTGTCTTTCTTCCTTACAAAAAGTTGTGATTTCTTTTTACGCGACGGCGGATTATAGCACGCATTTTCCATATTCACAAGCCGGTTGCATTACCAATTCTATTTTTAGCCACAGATTTCACGGATTTTCACTGAAAAATTATCCGTGTGAATCGGTGAAATTCGTGACAAAGGTTTGTGCGCCCAGAAATCAACTGTATTTCCGGATCGCCAGCACGGCGTTGTGTCCGCCAAAGCCAAAGGCATTGCTGATCGCCAGGTCGATCTTTTTCTCGCGCGCCTCGTTCGGGACGTAATCCAGGTCGCATTCGGGGTCAGGCGTTTCGTAGTGAATGGTCGGCGGCAGGATACCCTCGCGCACTGCCTGCACACAAAAGATGGCTTCCAGCGCGCCCGTTGCGCCCATCATGTGCCCGGTCATGGATTTGGTTGACGAAATCGGAATGTTATACGCCTTCTCGCCAAACGCAGTTCTGATCGCCCGCGTCTCCGACTGGTCATTCAACGGTGTGCCTGTTCCATGTGCATTGATGTAACCTAGTTCATCCACGTTCGCCTTTGCAGACTCCAGAGCCATGCGTATGGCAGCTGCCCCCCCTGCTCCGCTCTCGTGCGGCGCCGTAACATGGAATGCATCCGCGGTCGCGCCGTACCCGGCTAGTTCTGCAAGAATATTTGCGCCGCGCATCTTTGCATGAGATTCGGTCTCCAGCACAAGCACCGCCGCGCCCTCGCCCATTACCAGCCCATCGCGGTTTTTATCGAACGGTTGGGGAGCCATTGAATAATCGTCGTTGCGCCGCGACATCGCGCCGACGCGATCGAAGGCCGCGACCCCCACCGGGCAAATGGTCATTTCTGCCGCGCCTGCCAGCGCCGCGTCGATCATGCCTGCCTTCAACATCAGCAGCGCAGTGCCGATCCCATCCGCGCCGGAGGCACATGCCGAAGCGACAGAAAAGCAGGGTCCCTTGATCTGAAAATCGATCGCGATCATGCCTGCCGCGCCGTTCGGCATCAGCATCGGGATCAGGAACGGGCTGACGCGGCGCGGTCCTTCGGTATGGTTCGTGATGACCGCATCCTGCAGGGATTTGATCCCACCGATTGCCGACGAAACCAGCACACCGATCCTGCCCGAATTTGATTCTGTGATCTCCAACCCGGAACTTGCAAGCGCATCTTTGGCTGCCGCGACGCCCAGTTGTTCGAAGCGGTCCCGCCGCCGCGCTTCTTTCGGGTCCATGTATTTATCCGGCTCGAACCCCTTTACTTCCGCGGCAAAATGTACGTTCAAGGGTGACGAATCAAACAACGTGATCGGCCCCACCCCCGAAACGCCATGGATCGCGTTTTTCCAGCTTTCCTGCACCGTCAACCCAAGCGGATTCACGGTCCCCATTCCAGTGATAACGACTCGTTCCATTCATTCCTCACGATGAGACAGATTATGAACTTGCTGTATAGAGAACCCCAAATGTGCTTTCAAGTCACGCTGTTTACGCAGCCGCGAATTGTCCCCGTTGCGACACATTTATCCCACTTCCAGTCCTTTTTCTACTCGCCTGGCTTCGGGATGTAATCCCCCTCCACCCAAAATTCGCCCCCCGGACCGATTTCCTTCTTCCAGACCGGGACAATTTCCTTCAAGCGATCGATCCCGTAACGCGCGGCTTCGAAGACACCGGTGTCGCGATGAGCAGCCGTACAGGCAATGAGAACGGTTGGTGTCTTTGGATACAGCTTTCCAATCCTCTGTACGATGGCAATCCCTTCAATGGCGGACCAGCGCGCCCGAATCTCTTCGGCAACCTGTTTCATCTTTTCTTCTGCCATAGGGACATAGGCTTCGTATTCCAGGTATTCGGTCTCATGTGCATCGCCGCGACTGGTCAGGCCGCGCACCATGCCGGTAAAAATAGCAGCCGCACCCGTGTTGGTCAGTGTGATTCTTGCCAGCAGGTCATTCAAATCAATTTCGTCTTCGGTAATGGAGAAGATGGTTGGAAATTCCATATGGTTTCACGTAGGGACGAGGCTGTGTAGCGTCTCGCCCACGGCAGGGAGACCCTGCCCTACAAGTTATCCTCCCGCCACGGGCGGAAACATTCCCAGCTCCGCGTTCGGTGGGATAACGGCTTCATCAAACGCGAATTCACGATTGACGGTGACAATCACACTCGACATTGAATCTCTGAGATTCGGATATTCGCTCGCGAGCTTATCCTTCAATCCCTGCACGGTAAGATCAGCAGGCACATCCAGCTCCATGGATTTTACGCCGGCGCGGTCGCGCAGGGTGGCAAAAAACAAAAGTTTTACACGATTCATGGCTTCCTATATCCAGACATCATTTGCGGCTGTCCTTTCATTGACGATCTCACCGGTGTTAACCGTACCAGCAGGTTCCACAAGCAGGATATGGCATTCATCTTCAGCAACAGGCTTATGTTCCACTCCCTTCGGCACGATGAACATCTCACCTTCATTCAACACGACGCTTCCATCGCGAAATTGAAGTTCTAATCGGCCTTTCAGCACAATAAACACTTCATCCGTTTCAGGGTGATCGTGCCAGATAAATTCTCCCTGCACTTTGGCGATCTTAAAATGGTAATCGTTCATCTGCGCAATGATCCTGGGAGACCATTGCTCGGAAAATTTCGCAAATTTATCTTTAAGATTGACGGGTTGGTAATTCACGATTCCTCGCTATTTATAATTTTTAGCCTTCTTCAATTGTTGGCCAGCAAGCTGGTCGACTCCATATTTTATTCATTCACCACATCACCGCTTTGACCGCCGTGTTTTTCAATCAAACGGATGTTTTGGATTCGCATGGTCTTCTCGGCAGCTTTTGCCATATCGTACACGGTTAGCGCGGCAACCGAGACCGCCGTCAAGGCTTCCATTTCAACGCCAGTCTTGCCGATCGTTTTGGCAGTAGCTGTAATGATCACACCGGGGAGGGAATTATCCAGCGCCAGGTCCACGTCCACTTTGGTGAGCGGCAGAGGATGACATAACGGGATCAGCTCAGAGGTCCGCTTCGAGGCGCTGATCCCGGCGATCTGGGCGACAGTCAGCACGTCGCCTTTCTTGATCTGACCGGCACGGATCAAATCGAGCGTCTCCTTTTTCATGTGGACTTCGCCACGCGCGACCGCGATCCGCTCAGTATCGGGCTTGTGACCCACATCCACCATGCGGGCACGACCCTGCTCGTCGAGATGAGTAAGCTTATTTGACATAGCAAAATTATATCGTATGCAGATACCCCGCAGGGGTATAATTCATCGCCTATGGAAAATCTGCTGGGGCGCCAGCTCAACTACACCGTTCACACACCGGTCTACGAAGGACCCATGGACCTATTGCTGGACCTGATCGAGCGCGCCGAACTGGACATCACGACCGTCTCGCTGGCCACGGTGACGGACCAATACCTGACATCCATCAAAGACCTCGAGCGGCTGAATGCGGATGAAATCTCGGCATTCCTGGTGATCGCGGCGAAGCTGCTGCAGATCAAATCGGAGGCGCTGCTCCCCAGACCCCCTGCGCGTGCGCCCGGCGAAGAAGACATCGCCCGGTCCCTGGTGGACCAGTTGAAGTTATACAAGCGCTTCAAAGAAATTGGGGGCTGGTTGAACGAGCGGCAAGAGACAAACCTGCGGACATTCCTACGCGTCGCTCCCCCGCCAAAGGTCGAGCCGAAACTCGATCTATCGAACGTCACTCTCGAGAAACTCGTGGCCGCGGCGCAGGAGGCGTTTGCAAAGGAAAGAGACAAAAAGCCACTGGGCGTGATTATCGCCGCACCGCGTGTGACCATTCGTGAAAAAATCGAGCTGATCACAAAAACCATGAATGAAGTGGGACGTTCCACGTTCCGTGCGCTGCTGAATCAGGGAGCCTCACGGCTGGAGATCGTGGTCACATTCTTAGCCATGCTCGAACTGGTAAAGCGTTACCGCCTCCAGGCCCGCCAGGAAGGTTTGTTCAGCGACATCGAGCTCGATCGCTCAGAAGACTGGCAGGAGGATGAGGAGATCGAGATCGAGTTCGAATAGCACGTGTCTCAGGCTTGTCGGCGCCTCATCACAGCATGCATGGGCTCCCACAAAACCAGCCCCAGGATTGCCCCCAAATTGTCAAAGAAGAAAATGTCAAATGGCGACGGATGCCTGCCCGGAACAAAACCCTGGTGGATCTCGTCTGTGATGGCATAGCAGATTGTCAATGCCCAGGCAAACCTTTTTTTGCCAGGCTCCGGGTTCAGTCCACGCCAGTACGTCAGAGCCAGCAAAGCGTAGCCCAACATGTGTCCCCCTTTTTTTACAAAATAATCCCAAGAACCGAAATCAGGCAACTCGATGGATGGGCGCGATGAAAAAATAAAGATCGTCACCATCATCAACGCAGCCATGCCCCAACGAGCTATCCAGGTCTTCACCATGAATCGGATTGTATCGTAAGTGGCAGGCAAAACCTGAGGGTCCGGATTCTGCTTATCGATAAAACAATAGTTAGGAGAAAAATGAAACCTGTCAAATCACATGTTTTACGGATCACCATCACCCTACTTGTTTTTGTAAGCATAGCCTGTGGTGGCTCTATCGTGTCACTGCCTTCCGCCGATGCAACCTCAACCGCGATTGCCGGAACCCTGCAAGCTGTAACGCCTTTTGCCAGCCCAACACGAACGACTTCAGCGCCTCTGCCAAGCCCAACCCTTTCCGTTTCCACTTCTACTTCGGCCCCATCACCCTCTGCTCCAAGTATTTCAAATGCCACGCGCATCAGCTTTGTCCCCGGAACCACATACAGCCTGACACAAGGCAGCATTCCAGCAGGTCAAACGCTGACCTACTTCCTCAGGGCCCTGGAAGGCCAACCCATGATCGTGACGCTGGACACCCCTGATCAAAGTACCACACTTTCGGTGTTTGGTGCTAATGGCATCGTCCTGCTGCCGCAGTCAGACCAAGCGACCAGCTGGCAGGGAACCTTGCCAGAGACTCAAGACTATTACTTCCGCATTACAGGCGGTGGAAGCGCGCAAAGCTTCACCCTGAACGTGAACATTCCTGCACGCATCGAGTTTTCATCCGGACAGAGTCAAACCACACTGCGCGGACAGACCGTTGGCGGTTACGCCGTCATGTATGTTGCTTATGCATTTGGTGGGCAACAAATGGAGGTTACGATCAACACCGCACCGGAAGTCGCCGCGCTCACGATCTGGGGCTTCAGCGACGGACAGCCATATGCCCGCGCCCAAAATGGCGTGACCGATTTTAGTATGACATTACCATCTACCCAGGATTACATTATCCAAGTTGTACCGCAGGGTGGGAATGTGGTCGATTATGAAGTAACAGTCAGGATACAATAAATCAGCCAGGATCAAAACCATTTCTTTTCATAGAAAGAAAGAGCCATCGCCTAATAAGCGATGGCTCTTCAAAAACTCTATTAGCTAAACATCTTCAAGCCGGATACTGATCGTTCGGCTTCCATCACCCAGATCAACACTCTGAATGACAACTGCTTTTCCGCTCGGGTCACCATCGAACACCATGCTGAATACTCCATCCGAGACTATGGTTAGGATTTCACGCTCGGTATATCCCTTTGCTGTATATTCGTCGCGATAAAAATCCATAGCATCTTCCTGGGACAATTTTGTATAAAATATAAGACTTCCACCCGCTTCAGTGACGTTGTACGCATCGGAAGTCATAGGAAAATCAGTCTCAATCTCGGTAGTATTATTGTCACTGGGAGGAACAGCCGTTGGCTGTGGCTCAGCGAGACCCGCATCGTTAGTGGCGGGTGGTGCGACAGGTGTATTCCGAGAACCTCCCCCTACAGCCTGGCAGGCCAGTGAAGTAAGGACAAGCACAATGACAGCTATCCAAATACGATAATATTTCATTCTATGTACTCCTATGATGAATTTTGCAAAATTATAGCCACAGAATAAAAAAGCATAGTCACCCATTAGTGTGAGAAACAGCTAGAATTGAAATTACCTTGATCAAGATAAATGAAGTCCTGTTGAAAGACAGCCACAACTGGCTGCACTTTGCCAATCCCTGCCGATTGATCTCAGCAGAAGAGCTGAATGATGTCGTGCCCGCGTTGCGCGAGATAGAACGACTTGCCAAAGTCAATGACTGGCACGCGGCTGGATTCATCAGCTATGAAGCTGCTGCAGCGTTCGACCCTGCACTTCAGACGCAGCCGATAGCCGGATTCCCTTACCTGTGGTTTGGACTTTACCCGCAGCCGCGTTCCGTCGAATTGCCCAGGCCTGAACAACGAAACGATGTTCCGAACTGGCAACCGACGATTGACCGCGAGACCTACAACTCAGCAATTGCACAGATCAAAGAGCATATTGCTGAAGGCAAAACCTACCAGGTCAATTACACCATGCGCCTGCAAGCTGATTTCACTGGAAACGCATGGGACTTTTTCCTTCACCTGGCGCAGAGTCAGAACGACCATGCAGCGTATGTCGATACAGGTCACTATGTCATTTGCTCGGCGTCGCCGGAATTATTCTTTCAACTGAACGGAGATACGATCACTTGCCGACCCATGAAGGGAACGGTCGGGAGAGGTCGTACAACCAGAGAGGATAACGAACGCTCCGACTGGCTCAAAAACTCCGAGAAAAACCGGGCCGAAAATGTCATGATCGTGGACATGATCCGCAACGACCTGGGGAAAATCGCAAAGACTGGCAGCGTGCATGTACCTCGTCTATTCCAGACGGAACGCTATCCCACGCTCTGGCAAATGACATCCACAGTCATGGCAGAGACAAATCGGCCACTGACAGAAATTTTTACTGCGCTTTTTCCGTCCGCATCGATTACGGGCGCGCCGAAGGTCAGCACGATGAAGATCATCAGAGAGCTTGAAAGCACGCCACGCAAGATTTATACGGGAACAATCGGTTATATCTCGCCCCGGCAAACAGCCAGTTTCAATGTAGCCATTCGTACGGCGTTGGTCGACCGGAAAAACCAAAGAGCCGAATACGGTGTCGGCGGGGGGATTGTATGGGATTCAACCAGCACAGACGAATACGCGGAAGCATCGCTGAAAGCACGCGTACTTATTGAGGAACTCTCCCCCTTTTCCCTGCTCGAAACCATGCTCTGGACTCCCCATGAGGGTTTCTTTTTGTGCGAGAAGCATCTGGCGCGCCTGCTTGACTCTGCAAGTTATTTTGATATCCCACTCACAAAAGAAACACTGCAAGAGCATCTCGAGCAGGTCTCTTCCCGTTTGGATAGATCTCATCGTGTCCGGCTCTTTCTCGATCGGGCCGGGCAATTGACCTCCGACGTTATCCCATTCACACCGGAAGCTGACTCAAAAATCCTGAACGTTCGTCTTGCAAACGAACCCGTTGATTCAAATGATATATTTCTTTTCCACAAAACCACCCGACGCGCTGTGCATGAGTCCGCACAGGCAGAATGCGAGGAATGCGATGATGTCCTGCTTTACAACGAAGCAGGTGAGTTGACAGAATTCACGATCGGTAATCTCGTTGTTGAGTTGAACGGCCAATTACTCACTCCGCCCATCGCGTGTGGGGTGCTTCCGGGGACGTTCCGTGCCCATTTAATGGAAACAGGCCAGGTCGCAGAAGGAAAGATCCGGGTCGAGCAATTAAAGGATTGCACAAAAATCTTCAGGATCAACTCCATCCGCAAATGGCAAAGGGTCAACCTTTCTGAGCTAGGACTCCAATGAAGCATCCCGCCGCGTGTTCTGATAAACCAGCTCGCGATACCTGGAAGGATGCCACAGCACACGAAACCAGTGAGTCCGCCCGATAAAGAAAAAGGCCAGCGCGATCAAAAGTGGGATCCCAACGATCACGGCAATATCCAGATAACTGAGCATAAGCAACTCGACACTTTGATCGCGTGACAAATGGACGGGAGTAGGAGGGGCCGACCCCCCGGCACCAATGATCCTGGCGCTATAGGACCCGCGTGCCAGCGACGAAATTACAATTTCTGCATCGGGGGAATCAAAGAGGAACTCTTCTTTTCGACCATCAGGATAGGTAAGCTCGATCCCTTTACCGATGGGAGAATGAAACATCGCGTCGCGGGCAGAAAAATGAACCGAATAAAGCAATACCTGGACCGGCCAGACATCATCCGGGCGTATCCGGAAACGTTGTTGACCCTTGTTGACTACGTTCTCGCCATCAATGGTGACATCTCTGAAATAATAGAGGATCTCATCACTCTCAAGGCGATCACCGATACGGCGGGTCAGACGATTGGCTGGAAGCCAGATCGGTCCTGCTTTATCGAATGCAAAGGTGGTTCCTACTCCTCGAATGGTCATCGAGGATATGCGCGCAGGGTCCACCTTCTCACCCTGCAAATCATAGAACTCCTGATTTATCTGGTAGTTTACAGTGAGTCCAGCTTCAAGCCGATCTTTTCTGGGAAAGTGCACTTCGCGTTTTTGAGTAAAGACATTGTCGTTCCAGCGGCCAAACTCCATGCGAACATTGGGTGGCAGGCTATCTTCATCGATCGGCAACATTTCCAGGGTGTATGTTCCGCTTAGATTCACCTGGACCTTCGTTACTCCGTCTTCATCCGTCGTGTATGTTTGACGATCGAGTACAAAAACTACTCCAGGCGTCGGTGGAACTGTATGGATCTCAAGGGTTGCGGCTTCTACGACCATGTCCGTCCTGGCAGTTGCACGAGGCAACCCAATACTGACTACTCCGGGATAGATAGCTGAAATTTGATATGTGCCAGCAGGAAACTTGTACTTCAAAGTGATCGCAGCAATACCATCACTGTCAGTTTTGCCATCCCCCTTCCGCTTGCCATCCACCAGGATAATGATCGGCTGGTTGGGAAGTGGTTTACCAAATTCAGAATTGAGATGCACGACAATGCTAGGATGGTCACCCGTAATGATTGGTTTTAGAGGCTCTATGGTCAAATGTGCGAGTGTCGCCTGCCGCTCTGGCAAGTTCAGACCACCGGCGCGGACT
>DASTJG010000636.1:0-4172 GCA_035716785.1 Anaerolineales bacterium | reverse complement strand
GATCTCGCAAAGTGGCAGGAAAGTAACCAAGAAAAGACTTCCAGATTTGATTTGGAAGTCTTTGTCTTTAATAACTCCCCTTGAGCAGAACGTCCCGAAGGTTTCCCTGGAAAGACCTTGTTGACCAGTTCAAACCTTCGGGACGGTGCGTAACATCAGTAAATAAGACGATATTTCTCCTCTTGACTCTCACCCCCCTCACCCATAAAATGGAATTACAATTCAATGGGCAGCAGGGAAGAGTCTCAAGGTAGTGACGACTTTAGTCGTCTACAAACAAGCAACTGACCCCACAGGGGTGCTTCGCGAAGTCGCTACTACATTGGGCGCCGAAGGTGCAAATCTGGAACAGGCGAAACCAGATGAAACTCTCAGGCAAAAGGACCCTGCTCCAAACGAACTCTGGAAAATTCCCATCACGGGATACCGACGGTGTAACGCAGCGCTGGTTAGGTAGAGCATGTTTGTCGGCTCGGATCTAAAGAACCAAGCAATGCGAATCTCTCAGGTCCAATTACAGAGGCGCGCGATAATACTCGTGCGCCTTTTCCATTTAATCGCCAACACCCTATGGAGTCCGACAGTGGCGCCCTGCGCCACTTCCTGACTCCAAAACTTATAAGGAGCAAAACATCATGAACGCACCTGCCAATCTGAAATACGCAAAATCCGACGAATGGTTCGACCCTGCCACCGGCGCGATGGGCATCAGTGATTACGCCCAGTCCCAACTTTCCGATATTGTCTTCGTAGAGATCCTGGTGGATGAAGGCGATACAGTCGAGGTCGGTAAAGCGATCGCATCGGTGGAATCGGTCAAAGCCTCGGCTGAAATTTATGCGCCGGCCAGTGGAACGATCAGCGCAGTCAACAAGGGACTTTCCGACAAGCCCGAAACCCTCAACTCCGATCCCTACGGCGAGGGCTGGATGGTGAAAGTGGCAGGCGGCGCGCCTGGCGATGTCATGGACTCCGCCGCGTATGAGAAGTATTGTGAGGAGCGGTCGCATTGATCGCGTAGGGGCGAGGTCATCTCGCCCTGTCTCGGGCGGGGAGACCCCGCCCCTGCGATCCATATGCAATAGAGGTAATATGACATACATTCCTATTTCTCCCAAAGAACGGGATGCGATGCTGGAGACTGTTGGCGTCAAGTCGCTGGATGACTTGTTCGAGGCCGTCCCTGCCAAACATCGCTTCCCCGATTTGAATCTGCCTCCGGCGCTGACCGAAATGGAAGCGATGGAGGAGTTATCTGGTCTCGCGCAGGCGAATGAGAACGTGCGCGGTGACCTGGTCTCCTTCCTCGGCGCGGGCATGTACAACCACTACATCCCCTCAGTTGTCGATCACATCCTCAGGCGCGGAGAGTTTTACACAGCCTACACTCCTTACCAACCGGAAATTTCACAGGGCACATTACAGGCGGTCTTCGAATATCAATCCCTGATGGCAGCCTTGACCGGCATGGAGGTCTCCAACGCCTCGCACTACGACGGCGCGACCGCCACCGCCGAAGCCGTCAATCTTGCTTATGCCCAATTCCGCGGCAAGCGCAAGAAGGTTGTCGTCTCCCCTGCCGTCCACCCGCAATACCGCGCAGTGATCCGCACGTACGTCCAGGGCATGGACCTGGAACTCGCAGGCGATGACCCAAACACGAGCCTCGACTCACAGCCCGATGAACTGGCAAGCCTGATCGACGATAACACCTCCCTACTGGTAGTCCAGTATCCCGATTTCTTCGGGCGTGTCTACGATTACACCAAACTGATCGAAGCTGCGCACGCCAAGGGTACGTTGGTCTGCGTCGTTGCGAATCCCACCGCGCTGGCGTTGTACAAGACGCCCGGCTCGATGGGCGCGGACATCGTCGTCGGCGACGGTCAGCCGCTGGGCATCCCAATGTGGTACGGCGGACCCAGCGTCGGCTTTTTCACGACGCGCAAGAATTTCGTCCACAAGATGGCGGGACGTCTGGTCGGTGAGACGGTCGATAACAAAGGTCAGCGCTCGTACGTCCTGACGCTGACCGCCCGCGAGCAGCACATTAAACGCGAACGCGCCACGTCCAACATCTGCACCAATCAGGGCCTGATCGCGCTCGGCACGGCTGTCTATCTCTCGCTGCTGGGCAAGAAAGGTTTGCGGCAGGTTGCCGAACTTTGTTATCAAAAGGCGCACTACGCTGCGCAGCAGCTCAGTCAGATCGACGGCATGGGCTTGTGCTTCAGCGAGCCATTCTTCCACGAGTTTGCGTTGTGCATCAATCGTCCTGTCGCGGAAGTCAACGCGCATCTGCTCGAGCATGGCATCCTGGGCGGATACGACCTCGGACAGGATTACCCCGCCCTCAAGGATCACATGTTGATCGCCGTGACCGAGATGAACAGTAAGGAAGATATCGATATGCTCGTGCAGGTTTTATCGGAGGTGAGCCATGATTGAGACGCCCGAGAAAGTGAATGCAGCCAAAGTCGTGGAACCGACAATTTTCGATCTCTCCTCCCCCGGGCGAACCGGTGTGACCATGCCCGCCTCCGACGTCCCGGGGACGGCTCTGCCTCCTCAGGAGCTTCTGCGCTCCGACCTGCCTCTGCCCGAGCTCGCCGAAGTGGATGTGGTCCGGCACTATACGCATCTCAGCAGCTTCAACTACAGTGTGGACACCGGGTTCTATCCGCTTGGCTCGTGCACGATGAAGTACAACCCCAAGATCAACGAAGATACCTGCCGCCTGCCGGGATTTTTACACACGCATCCCTTGCAGCCGATTGAAACGGTGCAGGGCAATCTCGTGTTGATGTACACCTTGCAAGAATGGCTCAAGGAGATCGGCGGCTTCGCGGCCGTGACCTTGCAGCCTGCCGCGGGCGCGCATGGGGAGTTCACCGGCGTACTGATGATGCGCGCCTATCACAAATCACGCGGCGACACGAAACGCGTGAAGATGATCATTCCCACGTCCGCGCATGGGACCAATCCCGCCTCGGTCGGCATGATGGGCTTGCAGGTTGTGCAGGTCCCCTCCGACGAGCGCGGCAACGTGGACCTGAAAGCCCTCGAAGCCGCCTGCGACGATACCGTCGTCGGCATGATGCTCACCAACCCGAACACGCTCGGCATGTTCGACGAGCACATCGAAGACGTGGTGAAACTGGTTCAGGATTGCGGTGGCTTGATGTACGGCGACGGGGCAAATCTGAACGCCCTGCTGGGCATCGTCCGTCCCGGCGACCTGGGCTTCGACGTGATGCACTTCAATTTGCACAAGACCTTCGCCGTCCCACACGGCGGCGGCGGACCGGGCGTGGGTCCCGTCGGAGTCGCGGCGCGGCTGGCGGACTTTCTGCCCGAGCCGCTGGTCGGCATCATCGAGGAAGGTGACGACGACACACCTCCGCTCTACGGCTTCGTCAAACCTGCCAAATCGATTGGGCGCATGAAAGCCTTCCACGGACATTTCGGCGGCGGCTTCGTCCGCTCCTTTACCTATATTGCCATGCATGGACCCGATGGACTGAAAGATATCGCGCAGTACGCCGTGCTCAATGCAAACTACCTGCTGGCGAAGCTGCGCGGCACCTATCGCGTCCCGTTCGACCGCATCTGTATGCACGAGTTCGTCGCGGAAGGACGCTTCGAAGGCTCCGACGTGCGCGCCCTCGACATCGCCAAGCGCCTGATGGATTACAACTTCCATCCACCCACAAACTACTTCCCGCTCATCGTCCATGAGGCGTTGATGATCGAGCCGACCGAGACCGAGAACAAGGATACGCTCGATGCCTTCGCCGACGCGCTGATCAAGATCGCCGAGGAAGCGAAGACCCAGCCCGAACTGCTCCACAATGCGCCGAGCACCACGCGCTTCGGCAGAATGGATGAGGTCAAGGCGGCGAGAGAGCTAGTGTTGTGTTGCTGGCTGCCGGAAGGTTACGATCTGAACGCGTAACATTTTTTGTAGGGGCGGAGTATTGCTCCGCCCCGACGTGAAATTCATTACGCGTCCAGATCATATCCATCCGGCAGCCAGCAGCACAGGACCAACTCTCTCGCCGCCTTGACCTCATCCATTCTGCCGAATTGAGTGGTGCTTGGGGCGTTGTGCAGCAGTTCGGGCTGGGTCTTGGCTTCCTCCGCGATCTTGATCAGCGCATCAACGAAGGCAT
>DASTJG010000635.1:0-2080 GCA_035716785.1 Anaerolineales bacterium | reverse complement strand
CCATTCTCTTTAAACCCCCGCAAAACAAAAAGGGAACGGCTAGGCCGTTCCCAGGATCATACGTGTGCTCTCAACGTCTTTCCAAATCTGTTCGATCAGCACATCCACCGAATCGAACTTCAACTCGTCGCGCAGACGAGCAACGAATTCGAGCCGCACATCTTCTCCATATAGATCTCGACGAAAATCAAGCAGGTGGGCTTCCACGTTCGGAGTTTGCTTGTCAGATGTAAACGTCGGATTGATACCAATGTTGACAGCCGCGCGATATTGCACGTCGCCCAGATAGGCCCAGCAGGCATAGATTCCTCGGGCGGGGATCATCTTCTCGTGAGAATAACCAATGTTCGCAGTTGGCACCTGGATCGTTCGGCCGCGCCCATCGCCATGGATCACGGGTCCTTGCAGACTGTAGGGATGCCCAAGCAGGCGCGCCGCCTCGGCGACATTCCCAATTTCGATCAACTTGCGGATCTCGGTGGACGAGATCACGCCGCTTTCGTCGCTCAAGGCGAACACTACCTCGACGGTGTATCCCAGCTCCAGGCCGATTTGCGCTAGTCGCGTTGCATTGCCCTCGCGGCCCTTGCCCAGCGCAAAATCATAGCCGATCAGCAGATGCTTGAGTTCGAGTCGACGCGTCAATCGCTCCATAAAATCGTAAGCGCTGACAGTTGAAAGCTCCCGCGTGAAGCGTTCGGTGACAACAACATCCACACCGAATTTTTCGAGCAAACTGGCACGCTCATCCGGCAACGTCAGGCATCTAATCTCACGCCCGGTGAGAACCGAGGCAGGATGCGGATCGAAAGTTAAAACAACAGCAGGCGCCTCATTTGCATGAGCGCCTGTTGTAAGTTGCTTGATGATCTGCTGGTGTCCGCG
Organism: Anaerolineales bacterium; assembly: GCA_035716785.1. Classification (GTDB taxonomy): domain Bacteria; phylum Chloroflexota; class Anaerolineae; order Anaerolineales; family Villigracilaceae; genus Defluviilinea. The sequence goes on along the minus strand of DASTJG010000635.1, from coordinate 1,195 downwards.
ATGGACGCCGTCAAAGACGCCCACGGTCAACCAGGAATTTTGCAGGTTAACTTCCTCGAGAGAACGGTAATGTTGCATAAATGTAGTAACGGCTTTAGTCGTTGCGACTGACCCACAGGGCACTTCGTAGAGTCGCCACTACCTGAATTACTCCGAAGTGAAAAACACTTTCTTCGGCTGCCAGGCAGGCTTGCTGTCTTCGCCTTCGACAGCTTCCATGAGTGCAACCAGCTCACCCTGCGTGCTGACGCCGCGTACACGGTTTCCAAGCGGTGTATCTTCCTCGGCTTTCACGCGATGACCGTGGCGCACATCTTCCACCTCATCTGGGCTGAGTTCGATGGCCGGCCAATCGGCCAGCGCTTCGGCAGCGGGAATCAGGTATTGATACCAGTTCCCGGCGTGGAAGGCTTCCTGCAGCTTGCGCAGCGGCACAGCATCCCGCAGGGAGAAACGCCCGCTCTTGGTACGTCGCAGACCCACAAGATAAGCACCGCATCCCAGCTTCTCGCCAAGGTCGTTGGCCAACGAACGGACGTAGGTGCCTGATGAACAATGTACATCGATCACAACCTCGGGCGGCGCCCATTCGAGCACCTCGAGATGATGGACGGTGATCTTGCGCGGCTCCAATTCTACATCCTCGCCCTTGCGCGCCATTTCATAGGCTTTGCGTCCCTGCACCTTGACCGCAGAATACGGAGGCGGTGTTTGCTCGATCTCACCGATAAAAGTTTTCAAAACTTCTTCGAACTGGCTCTCGGTTACATTGACAGGTGAGTTTCCCTGTGTCACCTTGCCATCTGCATCAAAGGTATCCGTCCGGGCGCCCAGACGAATAATTGCCTGATAACGTTTATCGGAAGCAGAAACATATTCGCTCAACCGCACAGCCGGCCCCACTAAAATCACCAATACACCCGAAGCACGCGGGTCGAGCGTACCCGTGTGCCCGGCACGGCGCAGGTTTGTTCCATTGCGGATCACCTGCACCACATCATGAGAAGTCATCCCAACGGGTTTGTCCACTACTAAAACCCCAGAGATAGCATTCTTGACATCTTGACTGTTCACTTTCATTCCTCCTTTTCAACTAGGACGTCCTAATTATGACATATTTGTCTGAATTAGACATGAGAAATTAGATGGATAACATTTCCTGTGTGGTTTTTAACACTAATGGCTGGACTTCGCT
>DASTJG010000634.1:0-3189 GCA_035716785.1 Anaerolineales bacterium | reverse complement strand
GATGAGCACATCCATGTTCGCCGACCTGTTGCGCAAGGCTTTGAACGCGCCGACGTAATATTGCCAACCCACATAGAACTGGACCGGGAGCGCGAGTGCCAGCATTAACCAGTTGGTCCACGCGGCGGGCGCGGCCTTCATGCCATCCATTGACGCCATTTCATAGAACATGGCAGGCAGCAGGTTGAAGTCACGCGCCATCGCAAAGAGGAACAGAGGCACAGTAAAGATCAAACCGACGATCAGCAGGCGGCGCTGTTCGTTGATCTCATGCTCACGGGCTTTGGCTTCGGCATCTTCCGCTTCTCCACCGAGTTCGACGGCTTCGAATCCCGATGAGGCAACTGCGCGGCGCAACTCCGCCTGTGTGATGATTGTCGGCACGTATTTGACACGCGCCTTTTCCGTGGTGAAGCTGACCTGGGCTTCGAGCACACCTTCCAGGCTCAGGAGCGCCTTCTCCAAACGCCGCGCATCGTTGTCGTCTGCCAGGCGCTTGATGATGAGATCGGCTTCACCGGTTGCAACGCCATAGCCAGCGCGGTTGACGCGCGCGATCATGTCGCCGAGCCCGAGCTTCGCGGCATCGAATTCAACCATGGCGCGTTCCGAAGAAAGATTGACAACCGCGGTATTCACGCCATCCAGTTTCTTGAGGTTGCGTTCCACTGTGGCAACACAGTTTGCACAGGTCATGCCTGTAATCGGTAACGTTAATTGTTTTGTATCAGACATTTACTACTCCAAAGTTGCTTCGCGCTGCGCGGGTCGTTCCGCGCAGCGCGAAGAATTTCTATTATGAAAGATCCAACCGCCGCAGGAATTGGGCGTTGAGCGCCACAATGACCGTGCTCAGCGACATCAACAATGCACCCACTGCAGGCGAAAGCAGGATGCCTGCCCAGGCAAGGATTCCGGCTGCCAACGGCAGGGCAACGATGTTATAGCCGGACGCCCAAATCAGGTTCTGGATCATCTTTTGATAACTGGCGCGGCTCAGCTTGAAGATCTTCACCACATCCAGTGGATTGCTCCTTACTAAAATAATTCCTGCCGATTCGACAGCCACATCTGTGCCGCTGCCGATAGCAATTCCGACATCGGCGCGCGCCAGAGCAGGCGCATCGTTGACACCATCCCCGACCATTGCCACCCGTTTGCCCTGCTTCTGCAGTTCCATCACTTTCTGATCTTTATGCTCGGGCAGCACTTCGGCAAAATACAGGTCGATGCCCAGTTCGTCGGCGACCGCCTTCGCCACGTCTTTGCTATCGCCTGTCAGCATGGCAACCTGAATACCCATCTCACGCAGGCGTTTCACTGCTTCGTAACTTTCCGGGCGGACGACATCCGCCAGAGCGATCGCGGCGGAGACTTTCTTTTCTTCGAGAAGATAAACAACCGTCTGACCCTTGGCTCCAGCAGAGGCAGCAAAGTCAGCGACAGCAGGATCAGGTTGGATGTTCAGCGACTCGAGCATGCGCGGACCTCCAACCCAGGCATCCGTCCCATCGAGCTGGGCATGGACCCCGCGTCCCTTGAGCGCTTCGAACCCCGAGACTTTGGGCAGCTGCAACTTTTTATCCTGGGCAGCCTTGTGGATAGCGCGCGCAATGATATGTTCCGAGTCGCCTTCGAGCGCTGCGGCTTGCGCCAGAGCTTTGTTTTTATCGGTCCCATTCACGGATTGGATGGCAACCACGCCCTGTTCGCCTTTCGTCAGGGTGCCGGTTTTATCGAAGATGATCACGTCGATCTCGCGCGCCGCTTCGAGCGCCAGGCGGTCCCGAACCAAAATCCCGTTCTGCGCCGCGGACGTGGTGCTGATCGCCACGACGAGCGGGATCGCCAAGCCCAGCGCATGTGGACAGGCGATCACCAACACCGCCACCACGCGCTGCAACGTGAACAAATCGAAGCCAATCGCAAATGTCCATAGGACGGCGGTTAACACCGCGATACCAATGGACAGGTAGAACAACCAGCCCGCAGCTTTGTCCGCCAGGATCTGTGTCTTTGATTTGCTTTGCTGCGCATCGCGCACAAGCCGCATAATTCCGGCTAAGGCGGTCTGTTCGCCCGTGGCAGAGACACGCACCCGTAAGCTGCCATCGCCGTTAATTGTGCCACCGATGACCTTCGAGCCCACGGTTTTCTTGACCAGCTTCGATTCGCCCGTGATCATGGACTCATTCACATCGGACGTGCCGTCTTCCACCACTCCGTCAGCCGGGGCGCTCGTGCCCGGACGGATGAGGACCAAATCTCCAGTTTTCAAAGAACTGGCAGGCATCGTATGGGTGCTTCCATCCGGCATAATGTGCTCGGCGGTGTCGGGCATCAGTTTGGCAAGTGCATTCAATGCCCCCGATGCCTGGCGGACGCTGCGCATCTCGATCCAGTGCCCCAGCAGCATCACGTCGATCAGCGTAACCAGTTCCCAGAAAAAGCCTTCGCCAAGATTGGCAAAGATCGCCGCGAGGCTATAGATGAACGAGACAGAGATCGCCAGTGAAATCAACAGCATCATCCCCGGCTGGCGGTCCCGGATTTCAGGTACAGCCATCTGGATGAAGGGGATACCGCCGTAGAGAAATACGATCACGGCAAACAACGGCGCCACCCACTGGCTGCCCGGGAATTCAGGCATCACAAAGCCAAACCACATCTGCAGCATGGGTGTGTAAAGCAGGACGGGGATACTCAGCAGCAAAGAGACCCAAAAGCGCTTGCGGAACATGTCTTCATGACCGCTATGGTCTACATGCCCGGCGTGTTCCTCATTTTGATGGACTCCATGCGCGCCGGACTTTGGATGATCCATGGGAGCGGAATGCTTATTCGTATCTGTACTCGCTACGCGCGCGTGCTGGTCATGTTTCATGGCTTCGTGATCGTGATCTTGGCGATTCTGTGAGGTTGACATTCAAGCCTCCTGGCAAACGCCCAAAAGGGCTGCAAGGGAACTTTGGTTCCCTTGCAAGATTACAGATTAATCAGGCCTTCCACCGGATAGTCGATCTCAGCCAGTAAAGCCTTGATCTTCTCCTCACTGGCGGGCGCCTCGAATGTGATCTGGACTTTCCTGGTTGCCTCCTCGGCCTTCACCGACTGAACACCCTGCAGTTCACCTACTTCCATTTCGATCGTGTGCGTGCAATGCCCGCAGTGAATGGCGGGGACGGAATA
>DASTJG010000633.1:0-2173 GCA_035716785.1 Anaerolineales bacterium | reverse complement strand
CAATGAGCGTATGGACCTCAATGGCGATGTCTTGAGCATGGATGTGGAGGTGATGGACGAGTCGATCACCGGCAAGACCCTGGCGCAGATGCGCGTCTGGGAGCAGTTCACGGTGGTCATCACCCGCATCCGCCGCCAGGGACTGGAGATCGTCCCACATGCGAACGTGACACTCGAACGCGGCGACGGCATCCGCGTGGTCGGGGAAAAATCCGCGGTGGAAGCGTTCGTCCGGCGCGCCCAGGGATCCCCGCGCCGCGCGGGGGAAACCAGCATGACGGCATATCTCTTCGGGCTGTTGATCGGGGTATTGATCGGCTTGATCCCCATCACCGTCAGTGCGGGCGTGACCGTGAAGCTGGGCATGGCAGGCGGAGTCTTTTTGACGAGTCTGCTGATCGGTCACCTCGGGCGGATCGGCCCGCTGCGACTCTACGTCCCGCCGGCTGCCAAAAACCTGACGCGTGAACTTGGCCTGATGCTTTTCCTGGCAGGCGCTGGGACGAACGCGGGCGCGCACCTCGTGGAGGTGATTCAAAACCAGGGCTGGATCCTGCTCCTGGCGGGCGCGGGCATCACCCTCTGTTCCGCGCTGACAGGCATCCTGGTCATGACGAAGCTCTACCGGATGAACCTGCTCGCGGCGATGGGCGCTCTGACCGCCTCGATGACCAATCCACCCGCGCTCTCGGCCGCCAACAACCAGACCGAGACGGACCTGCCCTCCATTGCGTATGCCAGTACCTATCCGGCCGCGTTGATCTTCAAGATCATGCTGGCGCAGGCGCTCGTACAGATCCTGAGCAGGATCATGTCATTCTGAAGGAGCCCTTCGGGCGACCGAAGAATCCCCTGTCCCTTTTTTGCCCCTCCCCCGACTTAACCCATAGAACCCGCAGACAGGGAATTTGCATGCAACTGACCCAGACAATCGACGAATCAGCATTGGTGCGCGCTGCGCAAACAGACGCACAGGCATTCGGCGCTCTCTACGACCGTTATATTCAACGCGTCTATCGCTACTGCTACTACCGCACGAACAGTCCGCCCGAGGCGGAAGACCTGACCGCGCAAATCTTTCTGGCTGCGCTCGAAGGGCTGCCGCACTACCGGCAGGACGGTCACTTTGCCGCCTGGCTGTTCTCCATCGCCCGCAAAAAAGTGGCTGATTTTCACCGCCGCGTTCCGCAGGTATCCCTGGAGGAAGCTGCACTCCCACCGATCCACACGGACCTGGCATTGGACGTGGAAACGTCCCAGCGCAGGGAACACCTGTTGAAATTGATCCAGGCACTGGCGGAGGAGGAACGCGAGTTGATCTACCTGCGCTACGTGGCAGAATTATCGTTCGCCGAAATTGCCAAAGCCCTTCGAAAGAAGGAAGAGGCTGTCAAGAAAAGTTTGTATCGTCTGATCGCACGCTTGAAAGGTGAGTTGGAGGCAGACCATGAATGAACATCCGTCTCCCGAATTCGAAAAGGAAATTCGCGATACATTCAGCGCCTCGCGTGCTGACCCGGCGTTCGTCCATACCCTGCGGGCCTCATTACTCGAAAGGACAAATATGAAAAAACAAACCCGCTCGTTCTCCCGTTTGGCCTGGGGACTTGGGACCGCCGTCCTATTGATTGGACTGCTTGCCGCCTCCCCGCGAGTTGTCACAGCATTGAAACAACTCCTGGGGTACATCCCCGGCCTTGGCTATGTAGAAGGAAATTCTCTGCGCATTTTGAAAGAGCCTGTCACCCTTGAAAAGGATGGGCTGCAAATGAGCATCGTCAAGGGCGCCACCGACTCAGAACGTACGATCCTGCTTGGATACTTTGAAGGCTACACCCCGGGGAGTAAACCCAATTGCGTTACCCCTGCCCGCCTCGTCCTGCCTGATGGAACCGTATTGGCAGAGATGCAGCGCGAAAGTGGCGGCACACCCGGTGGTTCCTATTACGAACGGTATATGTTCGAAGCCATGCCTGCCGGGCAATTAGAGGCGACGCTCGAAGTTCCGTGCCTGCTGCCAGCTTCAGGTCTCGCGCTTCCGCTTCATTTCGAAGTTGCAGAGGCAGCAGAAATCATGCCGGTCATCGAATTGCCGACCGCATCCAGCGCTGCGGCTGCGTCAGCCGGATCGACTGTGGAAGGTTTTTCCATCGTGGTCGAAGAACAGACCCCA
>DASTJG010000632.1:0-9208 GCA_035716785.1 Anaerolineales bacterium | reverse complement strand
AAACGAAACTCGTCTGAGACATCCCCAGCGGTTCCAAAATGTTTTCGGTAATGTACGTCTCGTAAGATTGCCCCGAAACCGACTCGATGATCGCACCTAACACCATATAGTTCAGATTGCTGTAGCTGGCCTTCTGCTGGGGTTCGAATTTCAATTTGCTGTAATTGGGTAAATACGTTTTGACAATCTCGGTCTGATCCCGCGTGGCATCGTCATAATGGACCCAGCCGATGATGGCGGGCACCGTATCGGGTAGACCGGACGTATGCTGCAACAAGTCCCGAATTGTAATCACCTGGCTGGTATTCGAAGGGTAAGTCACCTCGAACCAGGGTAGATACTCCGTGACCGCACTATCAATATTTAGCTTGCCCTGTTCCTGCAATTGCAGGATGGCAATTGCGGTGGGGATCTTGGTCATGGACCACCAGTGGTAGACAGTATCGGTATCGGTTTTTACGCCGCCGGGTTCATCCGCAGTTCCAAAGGCGTTGTTATAGATGACGTCCCCGTCTTTGACCACGACCAGTGATAACCCGGGCGGATTGCCCGAGTCGACCAGTCGCTTCAGGTAGGATTCCAATTCGACTACATCCTCGACATGTTCTGGTGTCTTCGGTGCATGTGGCGCAAAGGCATATAAAGCTATGGTGATGACCAGCAGGAAAATTACCAATCCTGGAAACATATTTCGGAACCTTTTCATAGTTTCACCAAATCTAAAAAGCCGCTTATTGGCATACAGCCCTCAGTACATCAAACCCGGCGGCTTGTTGGATATTCTTTTGCATAGCTCCTGCTGGCGCAACCTTGACCAGTAAATTTCTCAGTTTACACAAAAGTGGATTGCCAATCTGACCGCCTTTCCCGATTGTCCAAGATGTGTTCGTGATCCATGCCGTGCGGGCATGACGTTCCCCCTCATACCGCCTCAATGCGGACCGATAGTCTGCTGCCTCTTTCAGCGAGCGACCCAACACATAAGCCGACTCGATTGCCATGCAAGCGCCCTGTCCCATGTTGGGCGTCGTAGCGTGGGCGGAGTCCCCAAGCAGGGTAACGCGTCCCTGACTCCAGGAGGCGAAAGGCGGGATGTCGTGAATGTCATTTTGCAGGATCGCGCCGGCGGGTGTCGAATCCAGCAAAGAGTGGATCGGATCATGCCAATCCCTGAATAGACTCAAGAGTTTTTCCTTGCGTTGTTCACCTGTGGACCTCTCTCCCGTAGGCTGGTTGGAGGTGGCGAACCAGTAGATGTGACTCCTGTCCACGCGGACGATGCCGAAGCGTGCGCCAATGCCCCACGACTCAGATGTGAGCCCGAGCGCGGCTTCGTTCTCGGTCTCGACCACACCGCGCCATGCCGTGTAACCCGAATAGCGCAATTGAATTTCAGGGAACATCTGCCTGCGCACCGCGGAATGGATTCCGTCCGCGCCGATCAGCAAATCGGCCGAGTCGGTTTTGCCGTTATCAAAATGAACCGTGACCTTGTTTGCATCCTGCCTGAATTCTGTAAAGCCAATGCCGAGTCTCAATGTGTTCGGCTTCAAGGCTGAGATCAAAATTTCGTGCAACGCGGCGCGATGGATGGCGACCACTGGCTCGCCGTATTGGGTTTCCATCTCTCCCATGCGGGCATTGTGGAGCATGTCGCCGCTTGCAGTGCGGATGTGTGAACGAGTCACTTTCGAACCTGCGCTGATGACCCCGTCTGCCACTCCCAATGTGCGCAAGGCTTTGATGGCATTCGACCACAGCGTAAGACCTGCCCCCACCTCGCCAAATTTCTTCACCTGCTCGTACACATGGACTTCAAAACCATGCTGTTGCAGGGCAATGGCAGTGCACAGTCCGCCGATCCCACCGCCAATGATGACCGCTTCTTTTATAGCCATTTGATTCTCCGTAATTTCATCTCATACCGAAACAAACGTCTGCCTTGGTTTCCATTCTACTTGTCACGCTATTATGCTGAGCGCCGCGCAGTTTCTCCTGCATCTGCATCCGAGCGCGGGCAAGACGACTCTTGAGTGTGCCGATCGGAACGTGCAAAACCTCTGCGGCTTCGGCGTAATCCATTTCATACACATCGACCAGTGCGATCACACTGCGATAGGCGGCAGGCAGTTCGTCCAACATGCGATACAGATCCTTGTTCTCCTCGTTCTGTTGAACGGTCTTTTCCACCGAGACGGCTGGATCTGCCAGCCAGGCAGGCGACTCGATCTCCTCTCCATCATCGGTTACGGGATGAAGCGGCCGGGTGGGATGACGATTTTTTCGGCGATACAGGTCATAGGATGTGTTGGTCGTGATCTTGAGCACCCATGCACGGAATGACCCGCCGCGAAAATCATTCAGCTTCTGAAATGCCTTGAGGAAGCTTTCCTGTGTGACATCCTCTGCCCAATCAGGGTCGCCAAGCAGGTTGAGTGCATGGTTGTAGAGGATGTCCTGATAGGTCAATACCAGCTGGTTGAATGCATCCAGATCGCCATTCGCTGCCTTGGAAACCAACCCGCTCTCAATGGATTGTGCCATCAACATGTCAGCCTCACACTTTCTTTCAATACAATAAAGTTAGACCACTATTTCCACGCCCAGCGCAATGACTGTGACGATCAGACTGAGGATCAGGGTAAATACGATGCCGTTCAGGAACTTGTGGAAGTGGAACATGTAGTCGCTGTAGCCAGCCATGCCTTCCGTGCCAGGCAGGATCATGAAACGCGGCTTCAACGTCATCAGCAGGAACCAATCGAGTAAGACAAGGTCAAGCAGGTTCCAGATCTGGAAGATCATCGTTGTGACGATGAACGTGTTCACGAAGGTCAATTCACCGACCTTGCTGCGGAGTTGACCGAGTCCCAGTGCGACGACCAGCCCAAGGGTCGCGAGAAGCGGAAGCGTCGCCAGGTTTGCCTGCTTACGGGTCCGTTCGCTCATCGCACCGAACTTTGCGCGCACGTCAGGCGGATAGTCGTTGATGATCATTTCGGCGTTCACGCGTCCCATGATCAGGATGGCGATGCTGAAGACCAGACCAAAGACCGTTCCCCAGACGACTCCGAGTTGAAGTAATTGCATAATGTTCATATGAAAGGCCTTTTCTATTTCTGAAGGAAGTCAAGGATCGCTGACTCGAATGCCTTGGTCTGCGTCTTCACCACAGCATGACCACCATTCTTGAGCAGGCAGAGTTCTGCATTGGGGATAAGGCGAGCCGTTTCACGGATGTTGTCGGCGCCGTAGAAAGGATCCTTTTCACCGCCGATCACGAGTGTGGGCTGGCGAATGGACGGAAGTTTATTCACCACATCGAGATTGATATCTGAGTCGAGGACAATGGCAAAGTCGGAACCGCTTTTTGGCACGCCGAGCAGCATTTTGCCGAACAGACGCATCATGAGTCGGGTGACCCATTCTGGCGCGGAACCTTCAGCTACGTCCACACCCATGCGCTGGTATAACACCTGCCAATCCTCTTTCAGTGCAAGATCGCGCCAAATTTCAGCAACCAACTTCCCGTTGGGATTGAGGCGGTATCCAGTCATCGCCAGAATCAACTTGTCTACTAGGTCAGGATGATCAACTGCGAGATGCATTGCGCTTGATCCGCCGCTGGACATGCCCATGATGTGAACGGGTGTGCCGATGTCTTTGCAAATCATTTCTGCAAAATCATTGCTCATGTCTTGAGCGGTGTAGCCTTTGGGGAGGTTTTGTTTGCGACTCATCAAGTAGATACTGTATTGAGCCACCAGTCGCTTGAGCCCGACGAAATATCCCTGCTGGGTCATTTTGGATGGAGGCATGTGCTCCAATTCCGAGCCTGTGAAAATTACCAGCGCAGGACCCGACTCACTAAGATGAGCATAAGGAACTCCATTGGATGAAAAACCTGTAAAAGTAGCCATTGTTATTTTCTCTTCACATCATCAAAACTAGGATGCGACTTTTTGAACTTGTCGATTGTGAATGAATTTCACACCAAAATAAACTACGGCATCGCAGACCAGCATCCCGATCACGGCAGGGACAAGTACCGCCAAACCCGATTCGCCGCCTTCGGCAACGCTCCATGCGATCTTGCCCAGTGCGGCAAGGTTGATAACTGCCACACCCCACCACCACGAGCGTTTCCAAAATGCCAGCGCAAGGAAGTAAAAGAAGGCGGGCACAGTCAATGTGAGTAAAACTTTTCCAAACGTCCATGCGCCGAGGATGTAATCCTTCTCAGCTTGCAGGAACTGTTCCACGGCGGGGTCAACGGTCGCAGGCGCAGGGAACCAGAACATGCTTGTGAACAGGGCAATGACCGTGAGGACGAGTCCCTTCCAACTGCGTTGGTAGGCGAAAAAGATGAAGGGCAGGATGAATATCGGGCGGATGTACCAGCTCAAAACGTTGTGATGACGCGCCCATGCCCATGAGAGAAAGTCAGATAAGAATTCCATGTTGTAGCTCCTTTTATGTTTGAAGGTTCTCTGATATTTGGTGGGGTAAGCCACAGAGATCACAGAGAAAATGAGTCTTTGAGCTTTTTCTCAAAGGTCTCTGTGCGCTCTGTGGCTAGTCCACCCCACTTAATCCCAAAGAACCATGTTTGAATGACTTACAGAATACAACCATTCATTCCCGTTGACATCGGTGCCGCCTCACGATTCGGCGGGAAAAATTTCCCAAAACGATCAGGAACGCCTTCCTGTCATCTTGGGAAGGGGTATTAAGAGGTTTCAACCGGATCGCTCTGTCTGCCTTTTGTAAACAGGATCAATGCAATCGCCACCACCCAGAGCAATACGACTGTGATATGAAACGGGCGCGCGGTACTGTCTGTGAGCAGGTTGCCCCAGGCATTCTGTGAGGCATGGAATAATGCAACAAGCAACACGCTTCCCTTTCCCTTGAAAAACGTCCATGCGTAAATAACGGACAGCGCTACGGAAAACAAAATGAAGGGAATGACGCCCACTGACGAGATAAAAGGATCGTCTTTCAGGAAAAAGCCAGGCGCGTGGAGCAGGGTTTCGGGAATTGCCACCAGGAGAGCCGCCACTACGATGTTGTTGTAGCGAGCCTGGAGTCTGGGCAAGGCAAAGCCGCGCCAGGCTACCTCTTCTCCATTCAACAGCATAAGCAGCAGCACCTGCACAAGAAAGCTTAGCAAGACCTCCCACCATTGCATGTTGAATGCTCCGATTTGGGGCATCTCGCCTCCGAACAAAACATGTAAACCGGCAGCGCTCAAAATGGTGGGAACAAAAAAGACAAGCACGAATACATACCACCAGACGCTTACTCGCCAGATCAGGTAACGGCTGAACAGCTGTTTCACGCCTTCCCACCCGTCGATGGCGCCTGTTACGATTGTGGCGGCGATGGCAGGTGTCCAGCCAGCCAACAAGGCGAGCGCCTCGGGCATCGCGACGGGAAAAAGCCCCCAGGAATGCAAAACCCTGGGCACAAAATATGCCCATGCCAGGATAAATGTGCCGATATACATCGAAGCCAATGGATGCCGCACTATGAAGGATTTGAAGTGGTTCTTTTGTGTGGAAGATACTGTGGTCATGCTGGTTTCCTTTTGTTTGAATGTCCACAGAATACGTCCCTGCCTTCCCACTGACATCTGGACAGGCTCACCAACCGGGCAGGAAATTTTCCCAGGCAAAAGAGGAGCGCATTCCCATCACTTTGGGAATACAATAAAGTATGCTTCGCGCCATGATCGCAGACCTTTCTGCCCCGCAACTCCCCGCCCGTTGGCAGCGGGCCGCACAAATATCGTGGGGATTGTTCACCCTGCTGGCGCTGGCATTCTTTGTGTTCGAGGTCAACTTTTCCTACAACCATCTGCTCAGCCCATCCCACGACTTGCAGGAAAACCTTGCCAAACTTGGTCTGAACGTTCGGACATACGCCTATTACCTGACGGGGCTGAGATCGGTCTATATGCTAGTCCACCTCGTCATCGCAGGTATTATCATCTTCAAACGCGCCGACGAACGCATTGCCATATTTGTGGGGTTCTTCCTCATCCTGATGGGATCATCCTTCTGGACACTCACAGATCGGATCGTCAACCAGCCTGAGTTCTGGCGTCTGCCGCGGGCGATCGCCAATCTGCTCATGTCGGGTTCACTGTTGACCTTCTTCCTCGTCTTCCCTGATGGTCGCTTCGTACCACGCTGGACAAAAACATTCACGGCGGTCATGGTGCTGATCCTTGTGATCGAAAACTTTTTTTCTGAAAGCAAACTCAATCCGCAAAATTGGGTCTGGGCGTTGTCGGCATCCTTATCGCTCGTCACGATGGCGGTCATGCTTTACTCGCCTGTATATCGTTACCGCAACATCTCCAGTCCCGTTGTTCGCCAACAGACGAAATGGGTTGTGTACGGCGTCTCTGCCACACTGGTCTGCTATTTCCTGATCGTGCTTCCCGCCGCTCTCGGCGTCTCAATGAATCAGGGAACCCTGTATGGCTTGCTCTCGGTAACAGGCACGGTGCTGGTCTTCCTCTTCATCCCGCTTTCCATTGGCATCGCCATCCTGCGTTACCGCTTGTGGGACATCGACCCCATCATCAACCGCACGCTCGTCTATGGCACGTTGAGTTTTCTCACCATCGCCTTTTACATTATCGTCGTCGGCGGGTTTGCTCTTTACTTCCGAAACAACGAAAGCAACCTCATCATTTCCTTCATCGCCACGGGCATGGTCGCCATTCTTTTTGAACCGCTGCGCCAGCGATTGCAACGCGGCGTGAACCGCCTCATGTACGGCGAACGCGATGACCCTGCCACTGTCCTAACTCGATTAAGCCAGCGCCTCGACTCCGCCCTCGCACCTGATTCCGTTTTACAGACGATCGTGGAGACTCTTGCACAGACACTGCGACTTCCTTACGCCGCCATTTCTTTACTGGATGAAGAGCCACGCTTCACATCAAGCCGACAGTTGCCTCCGTCCGAATTAATTCATCTCCCCTTGAACTATCAAGCCGAACGCGTCGGACAGTTGATCCTCGCCCCGCGTTCTCCTGGCGAATCCTTCTCCACCGCCGACATGAAACTCATCAGCATCATTGCCCAGCAGGCAGGAGTCGCCGCCTACACAGTCCGCCTGAACAATGACCTGCAAAGATCCCGTGAGCGACTCGTCACCGCACAGGAGGAGGAACGCCGCCGCCTGCGCCGCGACCTGCACGATGGAGTGGGTCCCACACTGGCGAGTCTTTCCCAACGCATCGACACCGCCTCCGAACTGGTGGACAGCGACCCCGCAAAGAGCAAACAATTGCTCAAAGACCTGAAAGGACAGGTCAAGGAAACTGTTGCAGAAATACGACGACTCGTCTATGCCCTCCGTCCTCCTGTGCTGGATGAGTTCGGATTGATCTCTGCCATTCGCGAGCATGTCGCCCAATACAGCGGACCCAACGGAATGCAGATCACCTTTGACGCTACCGAACCGCTCCCCTCCCTGCCCGCCGCGGTGGAAGTCGCCGTTTATCGCATCACACTTGAAGCATTCACAAATATCGTCAAACACGCAGGCGCAAACGCCTGTCAGATCAAGATACGCATCGAGAACGGTTCACTGGATTTGGAAGTCGCCGACAACGGAAAAGGCTTGCCAGAAACTGCACGCGCAGGTATCGGGTTCACCTCCATGCGCGAGCGCGCCGCCGAACTCGGTGGTGAATGCGTCATTGAAAATAACCCAACAGGCGGTACGCTTGTGAGAGCAAGATTGCCGATTAATAATTTGGAGACAGCTAGCTTGCTGGCGACCTCGCAGGAGCATACCCTAACGGGCACACGAGCTCCTGCACTCCAAAAACAGAGGAAATAAAAACCATGCCCATCAAAGTATTAATTACAGACGACCATGTCTTTTACCGTGAAGGTGTTCGCGCGTTGTTAAGTTCTGTCCATGAAATAGAAGTCATCGGTGAAGCCAACAACGGCGATGAAGCCATTGCCCAAACCTCTGAGCTTAAACCCGATGTCATCCTCATGGACTTAAAGATGCCAGGCATGAATGGCATCGATGCCACGCGGAAGATTCATGAAGCGCATCCGAAGGTTGGTGTGCTGGTCATCACCATGTTCGATGACGACGACTCCGTCTTCGCGGCGATGCGTGCGGGTGCGCGCGGGTACCTGCTCAAGGACGCGGATAAGGAGGAAGTTGTGCGGGCAATCGTCGCCGTGGAAAGAGGCGAGGCGATCTTCAGTCCCGCCATTGCCCAGCGCATGATCCAATATTTCTCTGCTTCACCTGCCTCGCCCTCCAAAAAGAATCAACCCGACGAATTTGCCGGGTTGACCGAACGGGAAATTGAAATTTTAGATTTAATCGCCCAGGGACATAACAACTTGATAATCTCGAACAAACTCTCCCTGAGCATCAAGACCGTGCAAAACTATGTCTCAAGCATTCTCACAAAGTTACAGGTGACAGACCGCTCTCAAGCCATCGTCCGCGCACGTGAAGCGGGAATGGGAAAGCATGGATAGTGTCTATCTCGAGTATGCCTCTAAGTCGGCTTTTGGTACCTTGGGAGCTGAGACGTTGTGAGTAGATCACGCCATCACCCGGCCAGACTTTGTCGACACCCTCGCGAGGATCGAATGCAGGCATAGCCTGGGCCGAATCAATACCCATCAGAAAGATAGCATCGCTGTGGTATTTCTCAGGCTGCTCACCGAAGCCTTTGGGCTTGTGATCAACGATGGCTTGGAGTTGATTGTGAGTCAATACTAGAACTTTGATGAATCCGTCATCAAGTTTGAAGTTCTCAGGCAAAACCTCTTCAATCTGAGCTTTTACCTTGTTGGCGGGTTTGTCGGATTTTAAGATTACATTGCCACTGGCAATATACGTTGAAATATTGGAAAATCCCTGTTCTTCCAGACATTTTCTCAAGCCCACCATCGGTACTATATTTTTGCCGCCCAATAGTGCGCGTTACCCGCCACTTTGTTGGAACCAGCTTTGAGCCACGCGAACGGCTTGAAAACGCGGCGACTCCCGCCCGTCGGGTGCACGCGGTGTTGGGCGGCGACAATTGTCACTCCAGATTGTTTGTTAAAACTTCTCCCAATTCTAAAAGAAGTTCCTCAATTTCTTGACCACGAGCATTCGCAAACCCTTTCGATTCGCCGATAATTTTAAAGCCGCATTTCTCTAGAAC
>DASTJG010000631.1:0-2509 GCA_035716785.1 Anaerolineales bacterium | reverse complement strand
CAGTTCCCCGGCGTCCGGCTGGGGTTGATCGGCTCCGACCTGGATTCAGGCGAGACGGTGATCTATGGCAAAGACCCGGAGCAGTCCATCCTGCAGGGATTGATGGCTTCCATTGCCCTGCCATTCTGGTTCGCGCCTGTTGAACGAGATGGTCATTACCTGATCGATGGAGGCGCGCTCAGCAACCTGCCGATCGAATCGGCTTTGAAGTTAGGAGCCACAGAAATCATCGCTCTGGATCTGAACGATCCCAGCTGGTTAATAGGAACCGGCAATGGGCGCGGTCAGTATCTGGAGAAACTCCTTTTTGCGATGACCCAGAGGCAGGTTTTCATAGAGATGGAACTTGCATCTGCTCGCAATGTGCCGGTACGATATGTCAGTTTGAGATGTTCCCCTTCCATTCCTATCTGGGATTTCAGGACCCATCGCGACCTGTTCAAAGCTGGTTATGAGATCATGCAGCAAAAAATTTCAGGCTGGCGACGGGATCGTCCACAGAATTGGTTCCTGGACCTTTTCAAACTGCACAGGATCAAGCCTTCCTGAAGCCTGGCCAGGGCTTTCTCAAAGTCGGACAGATGTCCACGGATTTACACGAATGAACGCAAAAATTTGAACATTCGCGTAAATTCGCGGCAAAGATTTCTGCATCGAGTTTGTCTATTGCTTTAACTGAACGATTGCAACGTCTGTGGGTTCGAGTTCAACTGTGCCATTGACCTGTGCGCCGGTCAGCAGATCAAGCCCATTTTCCTCAAATGGAACAGTCACTTTTTCGTTCGAATGATTGAGCAGGAACAACCAGCCTGATTTTCCATTCACGCGTTGTGTCACTTCAACGCCCGCAGGGGTATTTGCAAGAACAGGTCTGATCCCGGCTGACTCGCAGGCTTGCTTGATGAACCAATCCATGCCGTTTGGATCGGGAACTGTCCCCACGTAAAAAGCCGTCCCTTTGCTGAATGAATTGCGTGTGACTGTTGGGAGTCCCGCGTAGTAACCCTCCTGGTAGGTGGCAAGTGCCTGTGCGCCTTTCAAGTGAATAACATCGCTCCAAAATGAACACTGGAATTGTTTGCCATCGTTTGTGCTGAATGCGTTGGATTGTGTTTCCTGATATGGCGCAAATTCTTCGACGACGATCCCCAGCATCTCACGGAATGAAGCGGGATAACCGCCGAGACGGATGTGTTCATTTTCATCCGTGATTCCGCTGAAGAACGACATGACCAGGTTCCCGCCTTTCTGCACGTAGCGGTTGATATTTTCGGCAGCGCTTTCACTGACGAGATAAAGGTTCGGAGCAATCACAAGCTTGTAGCGCGAGAGATCCGCTTCCGGGTGAGCGAAATCGATGGTGATTCCCCGTTCGAACAATGGCTTGTAGTACGAATACACCTGCGGCAGCAATTTCAGGTCGTTCGACGGCATGCTGCCTGCTTCCAGCGCCCACCAGTTGTTCCAATCGAACAGGATGGCAACCTGTGCCTGCACCTGGCTGAAGAGGACTGCGTCCAATTTGGAAAGTTCATTGCCAAGCGCCTTGACCTCGCGCCAGACGCGCGAATCCGTCCCGGCGTGGGGGATCATTCCGCTGTGATGCTTTTCCGCGCCAGCTTTGGAGGCGCGCCACTGGAAAAACATGATCCCGTCTGCGCCGCGCGCAATGGCCTGATAACTGCCCAGGCGCATCACTCCCGGACGTTTAGTCGCATTCCGCTGCCGCCAGTTGACATGCGTCGTCGCCTGCTCCATCAACACCCAGGGACGGCTGTTTCCCAGCGAGCGCATCAGATCGCAAATCGCCGCGGATTGCACGGTCCATTCCGGGTCGGATGTGTCCGGGTAGTTATCGTTGGAAACGAGGTCTTCGCGCGCTGCGAATTTCCAATAATCTATCGGCTTGAAAAAGCTCATGAAATTGGTCGTAACGGGAACACCGGGAGTCAGATCCTGCAGAATGGCTTTTTGTTCCTCGAAGCAGGCGATCCACGAGTCCGAGCTGAAGCGTCGCCAGTCCCGCTGCTGCGTGGGGTTGATAAAGGTGGGCGCCTTGCGCGGCGGGTGGATCTCCGCCCACTCACTGTAGACCTGACTCCAGAACGCGGTGCCCCAGGCGTGGTTCAATGCCTCGAGCGAGCCGTAGCGGTTCTTCAGCCACTCGCGGAATGCCGCGGCAGAAGCGTCGCAAAAACATTCACTGATGTGGCAGGCATATTCGTTGTCCACGTGCCACAGGGCGAGGGCGGGATGCTTTGCGTAACGCGCTGCAAGTTTGGTCACGATATTTCGTGCATGCTCGTGATAGGCGGAACTGTGCGGGCAATAATGACGTCGTGAGCCATGCCATAACTTTGTCCCTTCCGCGGTAACGGGCAGGACCTCAGGATGGTCGTAGACCAGCCAGGGCGGCGGGGAGGCAGTGGGTGTCGCCAGGTTGACACTGACGTCATGCTCGTGGAGCAGGTCCATCAAACGGTCGAGCCAGCCGAAGTCGTACTCGCCG
>DASTJG010000630.1:0-3452 GCA_035716785.1 Anaerolineales bacterium | reverse complement strand
AACAGGTTTAGGGCAAGGAAAACGAGTCCGCTCAGTTGGATATAAAAGCTGATCTGGCTGGCGGGGATTGGAAACAGATGAAAGAGCGCCATGTATCCCACCCAGAGCGGATTGGTGAATCCTTCCACATATTCGCCCGCGTTCCAGACCAGCCCGAGGCCATGCGCCAGGTTATAGGCATAGCGCATGGAGATCATGGCATCGTCAAAAAGGATGTAATACCTCTGACCTTCAACGTCAATTGCGCTCTTTTGTATGAATTGAAACCCGTAGTAAATGTAACCAAATAATAGCAAGCCGAAGAGGATATTACGGAGATATCTTGAATGCATGAGATGATTATAAGGGTGAAATGGAGGGTCATCAACAATTCAAGGGGAGCGCCGAATGAGTCCTCCCTGTAAAATTCCAAAATTCATTGACTGAATTTTAGGATATAATTGCGCCTCGTGCCCTAACGATTCATGGAAAACTGTGCACAATCAAGGAGAAATAATGACAAAAGCTAATCTCATCGCCCCTTATGGGGGGAATCTGGTCCACGGGACTGCTTCGCTGGTGAATCTGGTTGTGGATGCAAAGGAGCGTGAGGAATTACTTGCCCACGCACCGAAGCTATCCTCCATCAAAATCACCATGCGCAATCTTTGCGATCTTGAACTACTGGCCACAGGCGCCTTTTCACCTCTCACAACCTTTATGGGTAAAGCGGATTACCAGCGCGTGCTGCACGAAATGCGTTTGACCGATGGAACTCTCTGGCCGCTTCCCATCACGCTGACGGCTGACCCGAAAGAGCTTCCCACGGTCGGCGAAGATATTGTCCTGCGCAGCGTCAACAACGACGTCATCGCGATCATGACTCTCGATGAGGTTTATCATTGGGATGCCGACACGGAAGCCGCGCTGGCGTATGGTTCCACAGATCCACGCCACCCCATGATCTCGGAGATGGAACGCTGGGGCAAGGTCTGTATCTCGGGCCCGATCAAGGTTGTGAACCTGCCGAAGTATTATGATTTTGTTGAACTACGCCGCACGCCCGCTCAGGTGCGTGAAATACTTGAAGGAATGGGGAATGAAAATGTGGTTGCCTTCCAGACGCGCAATCCACTGCATCGCATCCACGAGGAATTGACAAAGCGAGCTGCCGCGCAGGTGAAAGGCTCGCTCATCATTCATCCTGTGGTGGGTATGACCAAGCCGGGCGATGTGGATCATTACACACGCGTCCGCATTTACAAGGCACTGGTCGAGAATTACTACGACAAGAAGAGTACCACGCTCAGCCTTCTCCCGCTTGCCATGCGCATGGCCGGCCCCAAGGAAGCCTTGCTGCATGCGATCATCCGCCGCAACCACGGCGCGAATCACTTTATCGTCGGGCGCGATCACGCCGGCCCTGGGAAGGATTCCACGGGCAAGCCGTTCTACGGTCCGTATGATGCGCAGGAAATGATGAAGCAATACGAAGCCGAATTGTGCGTCAAGATGATCCCGTTTGAAGAACTTGTCTATCTTCCCGACGAAGACCGCTACGTGGAAGGCAAGGATGTTCCGACGGGCGCGAAGACGCTCAACATCTCCGGCACGCAGGTGCGCGATGACTATCTCGCCAAGGGCAAGCTTCTGCCCGAGTGGTTCACCCGCCCTGAGACGGCTGAGATCCTGCGCGAGATGTACCCGCCGCGCCACAAACAGGGCTTCTGTATCTGGTTCACCGGCCTGAGCGGATCCGGCAAGAGCGCGACCACCCAGGTGCTCACCTCGCTGCTGCTCGAGCGCGGACGTGAGGTCGCCATCCTCGATGGGGATGTGGTTCGCACGCATCTTTCGAAGGGGCTGACCTTCACCAAGGAAGACCGCGATACGAACATCCTGCGCATCGGTTTCGTGGCCGGCGAGATCGTACATGCCGGCGGGGCAGTAGTCTGTGCTGCGATCAGCCCCTACCGTGCCACACGTAACGAAGCTCGCAAGATGGTCGGCGAGAATTTTGTCACCGTGTACATGGATACACCTATCGAAGTTTGTGAGCAGCGCGACGTCAAGGGCCTGTACGCCAAGGCGCGCCAGGCTATGGAAGCCGGCAAGCCGATGGGCTTCACAGGTGTGGACGATCCCTATGAGCCGCCGATCGAACCTGAGATTACCCTCCGAGGGGACGGAGCCACTCCTGAAGAGAATGCCCGGATCATTGTCAAATACCTGGAAGAACAAGGTTATTTGAATAACCATTAACGTTTTACTCTCCTCGACCTCTCCCTGAGAGGTCGAGGAGCCTATTTATGTTCCCCCTTCGACCACGTCTCGCTTCCTTGCTTGCCCTCGGGCTGATCGCCCTGATCGGGATGTTACTTGTTATTAGAACGACTCCCGATGGACTTGGCTTATCTGATGATTCGATTGCTTATATTGCCGGCGCGCGCAGCATGGCCGCGGGGAATGGTTACCGCGAAGCCTGGCTGGCGTCCAACCAGCCTGTAACGCATTTTCCACCAGCGTTTTCATCCGTTTTAGCATTCTTTGGGCTCCTGGGCATGGATCCATTGCGCGCAGCGCGTTGGGTCAATGCCCTGCTCTTTGGTTTGAATGCAGGGCTGCTTGGCATTTTGGGTTGGCGCATGACGCCGTCGCTCACCGCCGGACTTGTGCTGGCAGGATTATTCGTTCTCAGCAAGGAGATGTTCCAGGTCCATGCCGTGACCATGAGCGAGCCGTTGTTTATTTTCCTGTCCCTGCTTTCGTTCTGGATGTTCGATCTGTACTTCGAGCGCGACCATCACTGGTTGTGGTTGATCGCCTGCGGGACGTTTACCGGCATGGCGTATCTCACGCGTTACGCAGGTCTGGCACTTGCCGCGACCTTCCTCGTCGCACTTCTGCTCCTGCATACCGATTGGAAAAAGAGACTTGTGAGCATAGGGATTTTCCTGGCGAGTGTAACACCGTGGGTGTTGGGCTGGTCCATTCGTAACCGGCTCGTGGCCGGGAATGCCACCAATCGCGCTTTTGCATGGCATCCGCTTACTTCCGAGAATATCGACCCCGGGCTGCGTGTATTTTCTGAATTCTTTATCCCGATTGAATCGTGGCGGCAGGCAATCGTCAAACTGCCCGGTATCATCGAAGGGATGATCGTCCTGGTGCTGGGCGCAGTGCTGGTGTGGGTCGTCGTGACAGGATGGAAATATCTATCGAGTCCGCGTCAGGACCTCACCCCCGATCCCTCTCCTACAAGGAGAGGGGGGACGCAACCACGGGAAGTGATCTCATTTACCACAGGCTTGTACATCTTTGCCTATCTGGCCTCCATCATTGCTTCCATGTTGATGTTCGATGCCGCAACCAAATTCAGACTTCGTATCCTGGCGCCGGTGCTGGTTTCCTTGTTGATCCTGCTGGTTGTGTTTGGTGTCTGGCTGCGAAGCAAACGCCGTGAAGTTGTCATC
>DASTJG010000629.1:0-12117 GCA_035716785.1 Anaerolineales bacterium | reverse complement strand
CTCGCCGAAGCCGCGCGTGAATTGGGCGTAAAGTACATTCCCGATGTAAAGTGCAATGCCAATGGCACGCCATTGATCTCGTCAATGTTTCAATTGGCACGCGAACATAGCAACAGCGACCTGCTTTGCATCATCAATGCGGACATGCTCCTCATGCCTGATTTCGTCGAAGCGGCTATGGAGTGCAAGAGCTTGCTCTTGCAAAAGCGGCAGCAAGTGTCGCCACGGCGCCACGGCGACGCTGCCGGACCTCAAAATTTCGTCCTCCTCAGCCAGCGCTGGGACCTGGATGTCACTCGACCCATTGAGTTCACCGAAGGCTGGGAAAATCGTTTATCGTCCATGGTCCATCGTCAGGGTCGTCTCCATCGTCCCGCAGGAAGCGACTTCTTTCTGTTCCCAAAATCCTGCTACAGGGACGTCCCTGACTTCGCCATTGGTCGTGCGGGCTGGGATAACTGGATGATCTACAAAGCGCGTAAGGAAAAATGGACCGTAATCGATTGCACGCCATCGGTCATGATCGTTCATCAAAACCATGATTACCGTCATCTGCCCGGCGGGAAGCCGCATTATGAACATCCCGATACGAATGAAAATATCCGCCTGGCAGGCGGACAGGCGAACATCCGTTACACTGTTTTGGATGCGACACATCAACTGGTGGGTGGTAAACTTGTGCGCCCGAAGATGTCGTCCCTGCGCTTCCAGCGCGGCGTGGAATTGTTCCTGCGCAGGCTGTTTTTCTTCCTGCCTGAAAACGTGATCGAAAACATCGCTCGTCCAAAAAGATGGAAGAAGCGAATTCAAAAAATCGTAAATCGGAAATTTCCTCATGCGTAAAGGACAGAATCCTGCCAAGTTCGTCAAAGATGTCCCTCGCCCTCAGCGGATCACGGCCGCGTTGCTGAACTACATCCCGTTCCTGAGCGGCTTCTATGCAGAGACCCTCGATGTGTTGAAGGTCTGTATGGAATCGATGCGCAAGGATGCGGGCCTGCCGTTCGACCTGATGGTCTTCGACAACGGCTCCTGCCCGGACGTGCGCGATTTTCTCGTCAGGGAAAAGGAAGAGGGACGTATCCAGTACTTAATACTCTCCGAGAAGAACATGGGCAAAGGCGGCGCCTGGAACGTTATGCTGGCGGGCGCACCGGGCGAGATCATTGCTTACACCGACAGCGACGTCCTGTTCTCCCCGAACTGGCTTTCACGTTCCGTTGAGATCCTCGAAACCTTTCCGAATGTGGGCATGGTGACCGCGCGTCCCTTCCGCACACCGCCCGAGTTTTACGAAGGTACCTTGAAATGGGCGCGGAACGCAGAGCGCGCGAAACTGGAGCAGGGACAATTCATTCCCTGGGAACGATTTCTGGAGTTCAACCTCTCGCTTGGACAAACAGAAGAAGAGAATAAAAAAGTGTACGCCGAGACAAGAGATTGGAAAATAGTTTACAAAGGCGTGACGGCCATGGCCGGCGCCTCCCACTGGCAGTTCACGGCCTACAAATCCACGCTTCAGCAGTTCCTGCCCTTCGACATGGACAAGCCCATGGGGCAGGTCCGCCAGCTGGACAAACGCATGAACGACGCGGGACTACTGCGGCTGATGGTCTCCGATCCGCTGGCGATGAACATGTCCAATACGCTGGGGTATTTAAAAGGGGAGCTGGAGAAGGCGGGAGCCAAAAGCAAAAAGAAAGTAAGCCTGGCTCGCCGCGTGTTGGAGTTGGGACCGATCAGGAAAATCCTGTTGGTGATATATAACAAGATTTTCAACTGGTATTACTCATAGGATTTTGACGGTTTTAATGATTTGCTTATGAAAACGAATACTAAAGAAAAAAGAACGTTTTTGTTTTACCCGATATTGTTTGGGGTATATCCAGTCCTGGCGTTGTATGCCTTTAATCGTAATGAAATCGTGGTTACTGCAATTCAACAGGCAGTAATTACATCCATCATCGTTACGATCGTCGTCATAGGCCTGTCTTTGCTGGTGTTTCGCTCGTGGCAAAAAGCTGCGGCACATGCAACGTTGACTCTTTTGCTGTTCTATACCTATGGACACGTGTATGATTTTGCTCAAAACATAACCGTGTTTGGCAAAGTTCTTGGGCGCGACCGATTTCTGATCCCGATTTGGATTCTCCTTTTTGTGATCGGTCAAATTCTTTTGCTGAGGTCGCAGAAAACGACTTTGAACCGGGTTTTGAATACAGTATCTCTGTTCCTGATGATCTTTGTCGCTGTGCAAATTCTGGTTCCCCTGGTGCAGTTCAGTGGCAGCAAAACAAATTCGCCGGATGAACTGGTTTCCGCCCAAACGAATCCCTCATCAACTCTGGTTGATCGAGACGTTTATTATATTGTTGTGGATGCTTATAGCCGCCAGGACCTTCTTCAAAAAGAGATCGGTCTTGACATCAGCGGCTTCATATCTGAGTTGGAGAGCCTGGGCTTTTATATTCCCGCTTGTGCACAAAGCAATTACGACAACACATTGCCATCCATGACCACGTCGTTAAACATGAATTATCTGGATGCGCTTCATCTTGATTATTTCGGCGACAAGGCAAAATATGAGTCGTATATCAAAAAGAATTTGGTGATGGAGAGTTTCAAAAAGATGGGCTATAGTACTGCGACGTTCCCAAGCCTTCATCCCATGCTCGATCTACCTGATTCAACATACTATTACGATTATTTTGAAGATACATCTACATTAAAGAGCCTGGCTTCATTGAACTTTCAGTATCTTTTTTTGAAAACGACCCTTGTACGTCCGTTGGTCGCTTTCATCGAGAGAAATCAGGAGATCAGAGTGCCAGCCTACCTGGCTACATGGTTACCCACAGGAAATACTCTGGATAGCCGTGAGTATCGACAATATCAGCAAAATATATTTGCGTTTGATTCTTTGCAAAAAATACCTAATCTGGCCGGGAAAACATTTACCTATGCTCATTTGTACATCACACACCAGCCATTTGTGTTTTACCCCGATGGTAGCTTTCACCCCTTCCTTATGCAGGATATTTATGGCTATCGTGACCAGGTCATTTATGCCAATACCAGATTGCTTGAGATCGTTGAAACGATACTGGCTACGTCAGATCCTCAGCCAATTATCGTGATTCAAAGCGACCATAGTTTCTTTGAAAATGCAGATCGTGTCAAAATCTTGAATGCCTATTACTTGCCGGACGGAGGCACTGAGAACCTCTATCCCACGATAACGCCGATCAACACATTCCGTATGATCTTCAATACGTACTTTGGCGGACAGTATGAGCTATTGCCAGATGTCTCAAGGTATTCTGAAAACAAGGTGGTGTACGAGACACCCTCAACCTGTGTAGGAACGACCTCCACTGAAAAATAAAGTGATGAGATAAACGGGTAGCACTCTGCGCGACCTGACGGTCAAAGGTATCATGTCAAAGAAAATATTCATTTCTGCTGACCACGGCATGGCAATCATCTACTTCCTGCAAAGCGACGTCGTCTCGACCCTGCTCGAGGCGGGCGTTGAAGTCGTGGTCCTTACCGACGATGAAACCAGAGATCGCATCGCGCAGCGGTTTGCTCGTCCGGGTCTCAGCTTCGAAGGCTTGCGCCTCAGGGAGGCGAATAAATTCGCCACTACGTTTCAGCCGCGCCTGCAGTGGCTGCTCACCTACCTGCGACGCGTCGGCGGTTCGTGGCGTATCAACACCGAAGCCATGGACAGTCATATCTGGGAAGTCTGGGTCGAGAACTCGTGGAAATTCCGTTTGGGGATCTGGATTCCCGCAGCCCTGGCGATCCTCGCTTTGCGGACATTCGCCTTCGCCCGCAGGTTTTTATTGCGGATGCAAAACCGCTTCATCCCTCACCCGAAACTGTATGCCGATCTATTTGAGTCGCACAAGCCCGAGCTTGTCATCGCTTCGACGGCCGGTTGGCGTCTCGACCGGTACCTGCTCCGTGAAGCGACTCTGCACCGCGTCCCGACCATGGCCGCGATCGTGGGCTGGGACAATCCCTCGAGTTATTCCATCCCTGGCGCGCCGATGGATTACGCCACCTGCTGGTCGCAGCTGCAAAAGGATGAGCTGGTCTATGGCTCCGATTGGGACCCGGAGCGCGTGCACATTGGCGGCATTCCATCGTATGACGGTTATTTCCGAAAGGAGTGGCTGTTATCGAAGGAAGAGTACTTCAAGCGGCACGGGCTTGACCCGAATCGCAAGTTGATCTCGTATGCCTGTTCGTTTGTCCATTTCGCACCGAACTACCCCAACGTGGAAGCATTGGCGAAATTGGTTTTGTCTGATGCGCTGGCCGAACCTTCGCAACTGTTGATCCGCCTGCACCCAAGCCATTTTCAGAATAAGCCGAAGATCTTCGCCGAGGAGCGTGAACGGATCTTCGCGCTCGAAAAGCAATATCCGAACGTGCACGTGGTTAAACCGGTTGCGTTGGGTGGTTCGCTCGGTTACTATGGTGGTGAAGATATGGACGAGAAATCCTCCATGATGGAATACTCAGACGTGCTGGTGACCGTCTATTCCACGATGGTCGTCGAGACGGCCGTCCACGACACACCGATCGTTGCCGCGGTGATCGACGTCCCGGGTGGGTGGAATAAGCCGAAGAAATATTCACTCTCGTTGAAGAAGATCGGCAACTGGCCCACGCACAAACGTTTCCGCGATGCGAAAGCGGGACGCGTGGCGAGCAATGCGAAGGAACTCTGTGAGGTGCTCAACCTCTATCTTAGGAATCCCTCGCTCGACGCGGCCGAGCGCAGGAAGTTCATCGAAGATGAGATCACCTTTACCGATGCGACCTCCGGTAAGCGAACGGCGGAGTATATTTTGAAGGTGCTGGAGGGATCGAACCACCAAACCCATATTGAGCTTGCAAGGTAAGCACGGAACCCAAAGTAAAAAATCTTTGTGTGATCTTGACTTCACTCAGTTCGAGTCTTTGTGATAAAAGTATCCATTAACGGAGAAAAAATGAAGAGAAAATTTCTATCTGCCGTTTCCTTAGTTGTTGTCATGGCACTGGCTGCCTGTGGTCCGAAGTCTGCGCCCGACTTAAGTGGGACAGATGTGCAGAACACAGCCGTCGCACTTGCATTGACCGGGATTGCCATGACCCCGTCCGCGATCCCGACGGATACCCCCGTTCCTCCCACGCCCACTGCACAGGTGGCAACGCTGGCAATATTGCCGACCATTCCTCTGGAAACTCCGGTCATCGCGCCGACAACCAATCTCAACGCAAGCCCTACACCTGATTGTTACCAACCGCCTCCTGCAAAGCTATTAGGAACCACGGTGCAAATTAAATTAGTCAACAAAGCGGACGGTCCTGTGAACCTTTCCATGGGAATGTACGAACCAAACGACAAGGGAGAATGCTTTACCTTCGCT
Organism: Anaerolineales bacterium; assembly: GCA_035716785.1. Taxonomy (GTDB): domain Bacteria; phylum Chloroflexota; class Anaerolineae; order Anaerolineales; family Villigracilaceae; genus Defluviilinea. The sequence goes on along the minus strand of DASTJG010000629.1, from coordinate 6,691 downwards.
TTTAGCGTAGGTCACAAAAGCTCGGAGGTTGTAACCATCCTATCTGGTTGTTATTGGGCGTCCGGATATCAAAATGGACCAAAGCCATCCACGCCAAGAGTAGACTATATATGTTTAACCGATACCAATCAGACGCGCGGACTCTCGATTAACAATAACTCAATCGGCTTTGATTAATAATATTCGGGCATCTACATTTTGAGGGATCCCATCCCGGCCCCGCCGGCACTGGCAGCTTAATATTATGATCGGAAAACGTACTATGTTCCTGTTCTATTTTTCCATCACGCTGGCAATTGCCTCCAGCGCGCTCTATCACTTTACTGCCAAGAGCACACCAGCGCATGTGAACTTTACCGTTTCTTTACTTGTAACCTACTCGGTTGCCTTTGTAGTGACGTTGGTCGGGTTCTTTTTCTTCCCTGCTACAAACGGCATTCTGGCTGAAGTCAAACAGCTCAACTGGGCAAGCATCGGGCTTGCTATCGCCATCGTTGGCATCGAATTTGGATTCCTGCTTACCTATCGCGCGGGCTGGCATCTCGGGATCGCCGCCGTGCTGGTCAATGTGGTCGCTTCGCTGATCCTGGTCCCGGTGGCGATATTCCTTTTCAAGGATAAAATTTCCTGGGTGAATATCCTCGGAATTCTGGTTTGTCTGGTGGGATTGGTGATGTTGAACTGGAAGAGATAGCTGGGTGCTTCTTTATGGATCACAATACCATCAACGCTTACGACGCGGATCTTCATATGGCAGAGATATACGATCAATACGAAACCAAACTGGATGACGTCGGTTTCATTCGCAGCCTGATCATAAATCTTGGTCCCTTGAAAATTCTGGAGCCCTTTTGTGGCACGGGACGCATCCTCATCCCGCTGGCATTGGATAGTTACGAAGTTGTCGGAATGGATCGATCCGTAGGGATGTTGAACCGGGCCCGCCAGAAAATCCAGGGATTGCCGCTCGAAGCGCAGGAGAGAATCGATTTGGTCCAGATGGAGGTATTGTGCGATGAATGGCCGCGCGGTTTTGATCTGGTGATCCTGGGTAGTAATTGTTTTTACGAGCTGGCTACTCCAGGCGAGCAGAAAACATGTATTGCACAAGCTTTTCGATCCCTGAATCCCGGCGGCTGCCTGTTTGTGGATAATGATCATATGGAGGATGAACTGGCCGCGTCGTGGCGGCAGATCGGCGCCGTCGAGCCTTCACTGAGCGGGAAATGTACGGACGGAACGATCGTGGAAAGCACGCGTGAAACGATCTGGTTTGACGCGCCTCAACGGCTGGTTCGCTTCCGCCGCTGTACAAAGGTCACACTCCCGGATGGAAATGTCGTTGAACAGGAATACGTCCAGCAAAAGCACCCGGTTAGCAAAGACGAAGTACAGGGCTGGCTTGAAAAGTATGGCTTTAGAATTGAAGGCGTGTATGGCAATTACGATGGCGCGCGGTATGCTGACACATCTCCGCGTGCGATCTTTTGGACAGGACCAACTTGAAAGGAATTAAATGTCAACATCGATTCATCAACGCGTTGAAATGGCAAAAGCAGGCAAAAATCCATCGGTGATTTGCCGCATGCCATCCGGCTGGGCGGTGCTGGGGGATACGCAGGTAACACCTGGATATATAATTCTGCTGTCTGATCCGGTCGTGCTGGATCTAAATGCCTTGTCTCTTGAAGACCGTGCTGTATATTTGCGAGATATGTCTGTCATTGGGGATGCTCTGCTCGAAACCACAGGCGCGGCGCTGATCAACTATGAAATCCTGGGGAACACTGATCGTGCCCTGCATGCTCACATCGTTCCGCGTTATGCCGACGAGCCGGAGGAGCAGCGTCGCAAGCCGATCTGGTTCAGCGATATGAGTAAGTCCCCGAAGTTCGATATGGAGCGTGACAGGGAATTAATGGATAGAATCGCTCAGGCAATCCAGAAAAGATTGAGTGCTTTGGAGACCCGTAGCTAATGCTTTCCCGCTTTCGTTCCGCTGCCCGCATCCTGATCAAAGGTGATGCCAGAAAGAAAAAACGCAATCCCATTCCTGCCATCACTGCGGAGGAAGTGGCGGAGATCAAGCAATTCTTCCCGCGTGAGAAGTTCTTCATCTTCGGTCATGCCCGTTCCGGGACAACGCTGCTGATGCGCCTTACCCGCCTTCATCCGGAAGTGCACTGTAATTACCAGGTGCACTTCTTCACTCGCCAGCCGCTGCTCAAGTCATTGGTGAATACGCCCGAGGCGGAGGAGTGGCTGACCCGCAGGTCCAATCGCTGGAATCAGGGACGCGACCTCTCGCCCCTCGTCCTGCGCGCTGCCGCGGACTTCATCCTGGAACGCGACGCGGCCAAGGCAGGCAAACGCATCGTCGGCGACAAAAGCCCCTCCTCCACGATCCACGGACAGGCTGTGCGCGACATGCACGCGGTCTACCCCGACGCGAAGCTGGTCTACATTGTCCGCGATGGGCGCGATGTCTTGATCTCAGAGCGTTTTCGCAACCTGGTAGAGGAATCCAAATTCCTCAAAGCGGAAGACAAACGAATCATCGAAGAGTTACGCAAAGATCAGACATCATTCACGAATGGTACGCGCTCGATCTTCACAGAAGCGGTCATCCGCCGGGTGGCAAAGGGTTGGGCGACGAATTTGCAGGAGACCGAAAAAGAAGGTCGCAGGTTGTTCGGCGAAAATTATCACAGCGTGCGCTACGAGGACCTGCTCGCGCATCCTTTCGGCGAGATGCAAAAGCTCTGGCGCTTCCTCGGCGTCGAGGCAGATCCAGTGCTGGAAAAGAAGATTGTCGACGAAATGTCATCCAACCCCGACGAGGAGTGGCAGGCGCAGCGCAACGAAGATATTGCATCCTTCCTGCGGAAGGGTCACGCCGGCAACTGGCAAAGACTCTTCACCGCGCAGGATAAGGCGATTTTCAAAGAGGTCGCGGGCGAGATGCTGATCAAGTGGAAGTACGAGGCGAACAACCAATGGTAAAAATAAAGTCCATTTAAGGAGTCGGTAATGACGAATTTTATTTCTCGCTACCGTTCACTGCTTACGGCTGCTTTCTTTTTTGCCATTGCCGCATTTTTGTATCTTCCTTTTGCTACTCATGCGGGGTACTTTGATGATGACTGGTTTGCCATGTACGCGGCAAAGGTGGCAGGTCCAAAAATATTTCATGAGTTTTATATTCTGGAGAGCCGCCCCGGCCGCGAGTGGGTGGTGGCTCCACTTTATTGGCTGTTTCGTGGAACACCTTTTTATTATGCTCTCAGTGCATACGTTTTTCGTGCGCTGGGGGCGTTCACTATGCTATGGCTGTTGCGCCTGATCTGGCCCCACCATCGAAAAGAAACGTTCCTGGCTGCTTTGCTGTTCCTGGCGTACCCGGGTTATCTGTCTCAGCCTACTCCTGTAGATTTCCAGTCCTACCTGATCGGCATCTGGTTTGCATTTCTATCCCTCGCCCTGACGATGAAAGGACTGCTTGCAGCGACTCGAATACAGCAAATTGTCTTCGGCGCGGCAGCAGTTTTATCGGGATGGTTTTACCTTTCACAGATCGAGTACTACATTGGGTTTGAGGCAGTTCGCCTGATCCTGGTTATCGTCGTCTTCTGGCGTACGAATGACAAGTGGCAGCAGAAAGTTCTGAATGCTTTCAAATCCTGGCTTCCCTACGCGATGATTCCTGGTGCTTTCCTGATGTGGCGACTGTTCTTCTTCGAAGTGACACGCAAAGCGACTGACGTGGGACTTCAGCTTGGCCAGCTAACCGCCAGCCCGGTTCAGACGTCGCTGATCTGGTTATTCTCTTTTATCAAGGATGTTGCGAGCGTGACGTTGCTGGCATGGACTGTTCCGCTTGCCCAGCTGGCTTTCAATCTTAATCTGCCCAACAGCCTGAACGCCCTGGGATTGTCTCTGGCAATCCTGGTCCTGTTTTTTTGTTTCTTTCCTGTGCTCGATCAGAATCACGCCGATGAAAAAACTTCCCTGTACAACTTTGGGACCGAAGCTCTATGGCTTGGGTTTGCATGGATCATTTTCGGACTTCTCCCGGTGGTCATGGGAAACCGTCATTTCACTTTTCTCGAGTACTCGCGATATGGGTTGGTCAGCGCGGGCGGAGCAGTGATCTTTTTAGTCGCTGTGATCGGGCGATTTTCAGGACAATCCTTCCAGCGCGTGGTTATTGCCTTGCTGCTGATTTCTGCAACGCTAACGCACTATGGCAATGCCGTCCGATTTGCCACGCAGATGGATAACATCCGTTCCTTCTGGTGGCAGGTCAGCTGGCGCGTGCCGCAATTCAAGCGCGGGGCAACGATCGTTGCGAATTATCCTCTTGCAGGGATCCGGGAATCCACGTTTGTTTGGGGACCGGCAAACCAGATCTATTATCCATTCCGTATAAAACCTGATGTCATCGTCCCGGGCATTGCTGCCATTCTCCTGGATGAAGATTCAGTGATGAAAATCATGAATCAGGACAGGCAATACATGGATTCCTATTATGCCGTTGAAGCCTTTCCGAACCCTCGCCATATCACGATTTTGACCCAGCCAACAGCCCGGTCCTGTGTTCAGGTCATCGATGGAGATGCCCCGGAATATTCCCGTTACGAGGATCCTCTATTTGTTCTTGTTGGCTCGCATTCCGAGGCTGAACAGATCCTGACAGAAGAGCCGCCTCCAGATGTGCCCGAAACCCTCTTCGGACCAGAGCCGGATCATGGCTGGTGTTACTATTATGAAAAAGCTGCCCTTGCTCGCCAGCGCGGTGACTGGGATGAAGTTCTACGCCTGGCGGATGAAGCAGCGGATAAGGATTTGAAGCCCATTGATCTCATCGAATGGATGCCTTTCCTGCAGGCATATGCGTTGACCGGCAGGACGGATGAATTGATCGCTGTGTCGCGGAGAATTCAATCAGACGAATACGTTGCCCGACAGGTTTGCCAGAAACTAACCGCTCTACAAACAAATGCCGATGTACAAAACGTGATCGCTTCACAATTTTGCGTTTTTCCCAAGTAACAATAAAAGCTACCGTTCTGTGAATAACTGCCTTATTTACAAGCGCATCCAATGACCCGGTCACAATGATGAATAAAACAGAATTTAAATTAAAGCTATATCCCTTTATTGCAGGAATAGCCCCAATCCTGGTTCTTTTTACGGGCAACCTTGGCGAAGTTGAGTTCTCTGAAGTCTGGCGTTCTCTGCTGTCAGCCATCCTCTTAACTGCGTTCGCCCTTTTGGTTACCTGGTTGGTGTTTCGCAATTGGAGCAAGGCCGGCTTGCTGACTTCGATCGTTATGATTTCGATTCTTTCCTACGGACATGTATATGACGGGCTGAAAGAAATCGAAGTACTGATCCCCTTTGCTCGCCATCGTTTTTTGCTTGTCTTGAATGTCCTGTTCATCCTGGGCTTTGGCTGGCTGCTATGGAAGAAGATCAAGAACACGCAACCACTCGAGTTGTTTTTTACATGGTTCTGTGTGTTTATGCTGGTTTTTCCATCTTACACCCTGGCACGTTATTATCTCTTTTCGAATATCGAAACAGTAAATACCAGTGTGATATCCCAGAGTGGATCTGTAATTTCACAAAACGAGACCAAACCCGATATCTACTATATCATTCTGGATGGTTACGGGCGCGCGGATACATTAAAGGGATTTTATGAATTTGATAACTCTGAATTTATAAGTGAATTAAATCGACTGGGTTTTTATGTGGCCTCAGATGCAACGAGTAACTATCCACAGACTCTGCTATCGTTAGCCTCCTCTTTAAATTTTCAATATGTCGAGGATACTTTGGTAACACTTGATCCAACGTCTGACGACCGCAGGCCGTTGGTCGACAGGATTCACCATAGTCACATCAGGCAGATCGTGGAAGAGAGCGGTTACACTTTTGTGTCCTTTGATACGGGATATGTTACTTCCGTCGAGGATGCGGATATCTACTATAAATATCGAGGTCCGCAAAATACGGGACAGACCTACTTCTTTTCGATGAACTCCTTTGAAAGCCTGCTGTTCGAACAGACCATTGTGCGCCCTCTCATCGACATTGGCATGATCAATCAAAAATACCTGAAGGATACATTGGAAGCTCCTTATATTCGTCATGGTGGTAGAGTGCTATTCACATTTGAGACCTTGGCACAGTTGCCGAAGATGGATGGAGATTACTTTGTTTTTGTTCACATCATTTCACCTCATCCCCCATTTGTTTTTGGAAAAAATGGTGAATTGATCAGTCATACGGAAGCCTATACCCTCGGCGATACAGCCGAAAACGCAGCAGGGACCCGAAATGGAACCCGGGAGGACTATATTCAGGGCTACACTGACCAAATGACATATGTTAATAGCCTCACATTGAAGACCATACAAACCATCCTGTCCGAATCTGAGACGCCTCCCATTATCATCATTCAGGGCGACCATGGTCCTGGCGCATATTTGGATTGGTCTGTGAAAGAGAAAACAAATTTAAAAGATCGCTTTAGCATTTTGAATGCGTATTATCTGGCGGGACGTGAATCAACATCTCTTTATTCCTCCATTTCCCCAGTAAATACTTTTAGGGTCGTGCTGAATGAATTTTTTGGTACGCATATAGAGCTGTTACCTGATCGGAACTTTTTTTCACTTTGGGA
>DASTJG010000628.1:0-3349 GCA_035716785.1 Anaerolineales bacterium | reverse complement strand
AATTGGCATAACCGTACTTCCAGGTATAGCCTTTGAACTTCTCGGGACGTTCCAAAACTTTTGGCGTCAACATTTCCTGTGTCATTTTTGCAGACAGAAGTTGTCCGCCTCGCAGCGCCCGCGCGAAGCGACACAGATCGTCGACGGTCGAGGTCGCGCCTCCGTCCGCCGCGGCTTCCACAGTCGTCGAATAGATATTCTTCTTCCAGCCGATGATCTTCTCCTCCTCGTCGGTCACCGGGACATACCCTTCGGCAACCTCCTCGTCGACGCCGTCGAGAGCCGGGAAATCAGAGCGCCTCATTTGTGCCTTTTCGAAGATATGCTGGCGCACATAATCGAAATAGGAGAGACCGGAAACCTTCTCGATCACCAATCCAAGCAAAATGTAACCTGCTCCGTTGTACTGGTGTTTTTCCCCAACCGGGAACAGCGGAGGCTTATCGACAAAGAGGGGCAGGTAATCCTCGTTGCGGCGGAACAGATAAATGGGATGCTCACGACAGAGCGCCGCCCAGTCCTCTTCCCAGTTGCCCGACTCCTCGAACCAGTCCGCGATCCCGGAAGTCATCGTCAACATGTGCCGGACGGTGGCTTCCTTGGGAATGGTCGTATCCCGCAGCCCAAGACATTCCACCACGCTCGTATCCAGGCTGAACTTGCCCTGCTCGATCAATTGCAGGATGGCAACTGCCGTGAACAGCTTCGAAACGGAAGCGATCCGGAAACGCGTATCGACCCGGTTCTGGATTCTCCAGGGCAGATTGGCGTATCCATACGCGGCTTTGAACAAATCCTGCTCGTCCCGCCTGACCAGGATGGCCCCGGAGAATTGCTCTTCGGGGCTTTTGTTCGCGAGGACCCGATCCAGGCGTTCTGCGAATGTCATTTCACAATCCTTTATTAGACCTCTTGCATAAGTCGTGAGGAAAGAGTGACCTGTGTTTTTTAGCTACCGATTTCACGGATTTTGTCTTGGTCAGGTGCAGCTTGCACAGTAAAAGTTCACCACGGAGACACCGAGTCACGGAGTTTTTTTCCTTGCTTTTCTCGGTGTCTCCGTGTCTTTACACCTGCCCTGGCGGGCGGTGCCAGGGTTGTCCCCGTCAGGGGACAGTGGTTCAAGAAAGTGCGCAAGAAGTCTATTGAATGCAGTAGCGGCATATCTTCACGCGGACAGGTAACGCACGAAGCGATTCTGCTCATCGACCAGGATGATCTTCGGCGAGATGGGTTCATCCGTCAGTTCGAAGCCCATGATGATGATCTGCTCGCCTGCTTTGATCGAGTGGGCCGCCGCGCCGTTCATGGCGATGTACCCAGAGCCGCGTTCCCCGGCGATGACATAGGTCTCGATGCGAGCGCCGGTCGTATTGCTGACCACCAGCACCTTCTCGCCTACCCACAAACCGACCCGCTCGATCAGATCCGGGTCGATGGTGATACTGCCGATGTAAGCGAGGTTCGCCTCGCTTACCGTGGCGTTATGAATTTTGGAGCGAAGTAATGATCTCATGGTTCATGATTATATGCGAAGAGATCCGGCTGTCATCCAGACTACAAGATCCGTCATTGCGAGGAGGGTTGAGGCGCTACACTTGCGCCTGCGTTTAGCCGCGCAGCGGCAAGTGCAGGTGAGCGCCGAAAGCCCGACGAAGCAATCTCACTTATGCTTTGTAGACAGCAAATTCTGTGTGAGACACTTGCACCTGGCGCAAGTGCAGGTGTTGCTTCGCCGCACGCTTCGTCTTCGCCCGATGTAAACATCGGAGCTCCGCTCACTATAGTCCCCGAAGCGAAGCTGAGCGGGAGCGCGAGCGGCTCGCAATGACGGGAACCAATTTTTGAGACAAATTCTAATCATACCTGGCAAAAAACTGCCCTAAGGCTGTTTCTTTCACTCCAAACTGGTTTCCCATGTGCGCCGCGAACAGCACCGCGCCTGAATCGGCAAAGTGCTTGAAGTAACCCCGGCGCTGGCGCGTGTTCAACTCCGCATCCACATCGAAGGACCCGGACGGCCATTCCGGGTGAGCGATCTGCGCGGGGTGATGCAGCAGGTCGCCGAGGAACCACAGGTTCTGTCCTTCGACTTCGAAGATCACATTACCAGGAGTGTGTCCGGCCGCCTCGTGGACCCGGATCCCCTCCACACATTGACCGGCCTCCACCCAGTGTACGGCTCCGGACTCTGCCAAAGGCCAGACACTATCCTCCAGGCAGGGATGCCAGCGCGGGTCATCCTCCGTCACCTTGCGCCAGTACTCCCATTCCCTGCGATTGACCATGTACTTCGCTTTTGGAAAGGTGGGCACCCAGTGGTCGTCTTTGCGAGTGGTCGCCAGCCCAACGTGATCCACGTGCAAGTGGGACAGGAATACATAGGCGACATCTTCAGGTCGAATGTTTAGGGAGGCCAGAGTCTCCAGGTAAGGCAGGTTCTGGTGATCCCAATAAGGCTCGCCCGGACGTGTCTTGCCGTTGCCCGTACCCATTTCGATCAGCATGACCAGATCGTTTTGTCGCAGTACGAAAAGCTGCGTGGACATGACGATCATCCCGCTCTCCGCCAGACGGCTATGTATACCGGGAGGTGCAGCCTCACGGATTGCGTCAACGGAAAGCCCGGGGAATAAAGCCTCATGAGGAAATGCCTCGCCTTCCCACTCTACAAGTTGCGTCACAGTCCAGGGACCAAAGGCGCGCGGTCCGCGCGTTTCCAGCAGGTTCATCTAAACATTCTCCTTGTTGAGATCAGTGACAGATTGCCTTAAGCAACTACCACCACTTTCTCTTGCTCTGTTGTTTCAACACCTTCATTGCGTTCGGGGTCCCGATCCGGGTCAGGACTTCCTTTGCAAGGTCTCGAATGCTCTCGCGTTGGTCCTGTAATAACTTGCCTATGGCTTCGGCAGCTTCATCGGCTTTGAGTTTCCCCAGCGCATCAAGACTCCAGAAGCGGACAGCCCCTTCTGAGTCATTTAATGCCTTGATCAATCCCGGGACTGCCCGTTTATCTCCAATATCCCCTAACGCCTTCGCCGCGCCGAAGCGCGCATCCGGGTCTTCGCTGGTCAGCAGGTCGATCAGCGGCTCGACGGCCTCCCTGCCATAGATGCGGATGCCCGGGATCGCAGCCGGGTGATTCTCCGGCTCATTCAGTTGGAGCAATAATCGTCTCAGGTAGTCCGTGTGGCTCTCGGCGACTTTTTGCAGTCTCTCTCTCTGCCTCTGCTCGCGTTGGGCCAGCCAGGAATCCTGACGCTGCCATGCCCTTTGCAAATTGGCACCGCACTTCCTGCAGCTGAGCGCGGAAATAGCGTTCTGTGTGTAGCAGAACGGGCAACCC
>DASTJG010000627.1:0-9347 GCA_035716785.1 Anaerolineales bacterium | reverse complement strand
ATGGCGTCACGGTCGTTGGCGATATGCAAACGGATGAGATGAAGAATTTCGGATGGCTCATCGAACGCGTTACCAAAGCGAATGCTGACCTCATATATTTCAGCGGATTTGCGGATCAGGCAGGAACATTTTTCAGGGAAGCTCGTGCGGCAGGATATGTTGGAACTTTTATGGGACCTGATGGCATGGACAGTCCTTCTCTGGCTGAATCGGCAGGTCCGCTGTTGGTGGATGGTGGTGGTATGTACTATACAACGATGGCGGCCCCTGCAAGTGGTTATCCAGCAGCGGCAGAATTTCTTGAGGATTTCGAAACCCTGTATGGTGCTCTACCACACTTGTATGCCGCACAAGCCTATGATGCTGCAGGAATTTGCTTGGAAGCCATCGCTGAAGCATCCAAAGCCAAAGGCAGTGAAATTCCTTCCCGTGTAGATGTTGCCAATGCCATCCGTGCCCTTCAGGACTACAAAGGGATTACAGGCATATACAATTTCAACAAGAATGGGGATCCGAATCCAGCGAAGTATTTTGTCTATCAGGTTGTTTCGACAGATCCGGATGAGTGGAGTCAAAACAAATTAGTTACTTTGTTTGAAGTAGCTCCGCCCGAATAATTTAGGATAAACAACTAACATTCATCCTGGTCTTTTCTTAGCAAATGGACGAATCATAATATGGTTTCCTGTTATTGACCCTCTTATGCGCGCGTTCATTTCAGCTCTTATCAGCATCGCGCCGTTATCTCTTATAGGAATCATGTTGGTGGGATGGCCGGGCTTAAGCAAACCCGATTCCTCATCGTTGTGCCGGGTCTGGATAGTCAAGCGTCCAATGCGTGCAAAATCGCCGATTTTCAGCTTCACTGTTCACTCCGCGTCGCTACTATACATCCTATGGTTACAATAGAGTCCAGAGGGTGATGGAATATAATCACAACTTGGTCTGTCATTGCGAGAATGGCGCCGAGCCTCAAACGGTGAGTGCGCCATGACGACTGCGAAGCGTCCTTGCGGGAAGCAATCTCAACTCACCTTTACGACATTATGGAGAAACAATGATCCTCACCGAAGTTCATTTCCGTTCTGAAGTGTTGACCCTGCATTGTGCAATGTACGTTCTGCTTCCGCAGCGTACCCTTGCAGAGGCAAAGAGCAAACCTACCCCGAAATATCGTACACTGTATCTCCTGCATGGTCACTCGGACGACCACACCGCCTGGCAGCGCTGGACATCCATTGAGAAATATGTCGAGGGTTTGAATCTCGCAGTGGTGATGCCAGCTGTTAATCTAAGTTTTTATACCGATATGGCGTACGGCGGCAACTACTGGCAATTCATCACAGAAGAAGTGCCGGCGGTCGTACATGATATGTTCTCTCTGTCCTCTGAACGCGATGATAATTTTGTCGCTGGCTTATCCATGGGTGGATATGGCGCGTTCAAGCTGGCGCTGACCTACCCGGAGCGTTATGCTGCGGCGGCAAGCCTCTCGGGCGCGCTGGACATCCGTGAGGTGGTCAAGGGACACGATGATCCCAAGGACCAGGCCTGGCATGCACAGATGCGAAACATCTTTGGCGATTTGAGCAAGGTGCCAGGCAGCAAGCATGACCTGTTTGCGCTTGCGGAAGAGGTTGCCAAAGGACCGGTCAAACCACGGCTGTACCAGTGCTGCGGCACCGAAGATTTTCTCTACGCTGACAACCTCCGCTTCCGTGACACCGTTCGTAAGCTGTCTCTCGACCTGACGTATGAAGAAGGTCCTGGCGAACACGTTTGGTCATATTGGGATAAGATGATTCAGAATGTGCTGGCGTGGATGTTCCCCAGGTAGCTTAAGCACGACACAAAACGTGATGGGTAATCATCAGCCGCAGGGAGTGTAACCTCGTAGTGACAAATGTCACTTGAATCGGCTTTTTAATATCTGTTACATATAGTGTGGACAAGTTTGCCGCGGAAATTTAGCGGTGTATGACTTTCTACCTGGGTGACAGGGCGGACACGAAATCACCCACATCATTCTGTAAAGCGGCACGTTCGTTTCATATTGTACCGAGGGACCTGTTTCATTTGCATAGGGAATTTGCGTTGAACTTAACAGTTTCTGGCAGCTTTAGCGTGTTTGGGCAGTTCCAAAGTGCAATACTGAGGCACAAGGATAGTTGATTGGATTGTTTCAGATCGCCAAAGGAGGCTCTATGATGAAACAAAACAGACACAATCTTTCACGAGTCGTTGCAGAAGGCTTGATGGGTCCACCATCTTATGCCGCTTTCATTCCCTGAAACTTAATCACTGAAGGAATAAAAATGAACGCCAAAGGTATAAAGACAATGGCTGCCGGGGCCGCGTATATTGTGGTCATTCTGGCAGTTTTGTTTTCGATGACAACACCCGCCTACGCTGCCGGTCCTTTCCCTTTTGTGGGACACTGGCAGGCGACTGATCCTGATGGAAGCGATCTGCGCCTGACGATCGGCGGTCCACCCGATGGACCGTTCCGCATCACCTGGACGGAAAGCTACATCGGTTTTTGCAACGGAGAGTCCGGCATCATTCGCGGGGCCGGCCAACTCAACGGAAGTGATCCGAACCTTCTCGAGGCGGATCTCCACCTGGAGTGCTTTACGACCGGTGCCTCCCTGGACTTTCACCTTGTGTGGCGCTACCATCCGGCCACAAACACCCTTTCCAGCCGATATGAAAATGGCGTTGTGACCATTTGGCACCGGCCGGGGAATCCGCCGCCGGTACCTCCGACGCTTGACCTGCGTGTCAACTACGGACATGACTGGGTGGAGAGCTTCTACGAGGGTGGGCATATGGCATGGGTGACCGTGACCGAAAGTGACGGGGTGACGGTCAGAGCGACAGCCGAACTGGTTACCGAACCAAAGGAATACTGGGGAGGAGAGCCCGGTTTTCAAACACTGGACTCGGTCTGGTTTGATGCCGAAGGAGTTCAACTCGAGAACCCACCGGATATCCAACCTTATGACTGGGTGTATGGCTGGGTCGATAATGGAGCAAGCGCCCAGGTGCAGATCGGCGAGATCCGCGGGGTAATTGATCTCACAGCTAATTCCATCAGAGGCACTATCATGGCGTCATGGATTACCGATCCGGTACAGGTGGAGTGTCTCGATTGGGGTTCTGGTAATGATCCATTTCCTAACAAAGATGGCGGCTTTGTATTGACCAACGGCGAAGATCCGTATTCCTGCTCGTGGGCTGGAGAGTGGGATATCCAACCCTATCAGGATGTGGGCGTAGGATACTTTGGACCCGACGGTCACTGGGTGTCAAATGCGTTTTTTGCCCGCAACTCGCGTATCGTTGCCTCAGAGGCTGGAGATTGGCTTTGGACGACAGAGTTTAACCCCGGAACACTAAACTTGTTCATCTATGAGTCTGCAGATGCGGGTGCTGCGCTGTTATGGCACGGCACTCAAGAGGCGGATGAGTCTGGTTTCACATTTGCCGGATATGACGTCCATGGTCAGGATCTGCTGCCGGGCAACTATATCGTCGTCTCGGATGGGGTGAATGAAAAGGGACTTGTGCTGGAGACGATCACCATGGAGGTCTTCGATACCGAAAACGAGATCATGGCTGGCACAGCTCCCCTGGGACGGGAAGTCTCGGCAGCCGCGGGTCCACAAGACTGGCAGGAGCGCATCACAGTCCAGGCGGACATGGTCACCGGCGCGTGGCTGGCTGATTTCAAGACCATCGGATTCGATATCACTGAAGACATGCGGGGGTGGAGTTTCGCTCAAATATTTGATGAGGATGGAGATGCTAACGAAGCTGGCGCGCCTCCGCCTGCTCCCGTGCCGGTAATTTTTGCTCATCCCGCCTATAACTTCGTTGAAGGGACCGAGTGGACGCCAGGCATTGATGTAACTCTCACAATCGATGATCCGGGTAATGGGGCAGGAGTGGATTATTCAGACACGCAGACAGTGGCTGATGATACCTGGGTCCATTTCTGGTTGTCTGGTTTTGACCTGCAGGCAGGTCACCAGGTCACGCTGGCTGACGGGCACTTTACCCGGACGATGATGGTGTCCAATCTCCAGGTGACCGGATTTAATCTGAATGCACATACAGTATTTGGAGTCGGCGATCCGGGTAGTGAGGTCCTGATCGCAGATAACGGCATGATAGTGCCGGTCGATGATACAGGCAACTGGAGCGCGACATTCGACAACCTGCTTCCAGGAACATGGTGGACGATGATCCAGGTATATCCAGATCAGAACGAGGTCAGGGAGACGTTCCGGGCTCCCGCCCCAATGATGATCGCGTGGAAGAATTGGGATACGGTTGTGGGTTATGAATGGATGCCGGGGGCAGAAGTGACGCTTAGCGTTGACGATCCGGCGAATGGTCAAGGTGTTGACTACACTTTAACTCAGGTCGCGGTGAGATACGATAATCTTTACTATGGCAGCGTGTATTTCGAGCCAGGCATTGACCTGCAAACTGGTTATGTTCTCACAATGACCGATGGGAACTTCACCAAGACCCTTGTGATCTCTGCATTGACGGTAACGGGTTTTGACTTTGACAATCACCTGGTCTATGGCACTGGCGACGCTGGGGCTCAGTTATTTGTCCACATTGGAGGGCTGGATAGTGAGTGGACGACTGTTGGAGATGATCTCAATTGGTCAGTCTACCAGGAGCGGCTTGCGTTGGGAGTTTGGGGTGATGCCATTCAACCCGATGAAGATGGCGATCAAACCCGCGACGGCTTCCAGGCACTTTCTGAGTGAAAACACAGTGCGAAAACAACAGGTTGAGAAAAGGTGGGGAGGAGTAATCCTCCCCACCTTCAATTTATAATTTGGGAGTATGTGGCACTTTGCCTATCCTGTATTCATCTTATTTCTTTTCATCCCATCGTTTCCTAATGGGAGGTAAATATGAAACGACTTCTCTATCTTCCTCTTATCTTTCTTTTGCTATCTGGTTGTAAAACGCGTTATGCAGTTCCAACTCCCATAACCACAAATACACCAATAGATCATGGCTTTTTTGCCACACCTACTTACACTGCGGAGGTCACCATGACACCTGCAAACCCATCTGTTCCTTCCTCATCTCTCCGCCGCGGGGTCAACCTGGGCAACATGCTCGAAGCGCCGAACGAAGGCGAATGGGGTCTGACCGTGCGGGAGGAATATTTCGACCTGATCAAAGAGGCAGGTTTTGACTTTGTCCGCCTGCCGGTGCGCTGGTTCGCACATACGAAACGTATTGGTCATGACGATGGGGATAGTGGTTACGAAATTACGCCGGAATTTTTCGCTCGCGTGGATGAAGTGGTTGGCTGGGCGCTTGAAAGAAATTTGCAGATCATTATTGATTTTCATCATTACGAGGAGTTGATGTCCAACCCAAACGAAGAGCAGTTCCTTTTCATGTGGCGGCAAATCGCTGAACACTATCGAGATTACCCGCCGGAAGTACTGTTCGAGTTGCTCAACGAGCCGAATGACCAACTCAATGCCTCGCTATGGAACATTTATATTCACGACGCTTTGCTGGTTATTCGTGAGAGTAATCCTGCTCGTGATGTGATTTTTGGCCCCGTCAGTTGGAATGCCTATGACTGGATTTCCACCCTCGATGTACCAGAGGACGAGCATATCATTGTGACATTCCACTACTATTTGCCATTTCGGTTTACCCATCAGGGCGCGGAGTGGGTGGATAACAGCGACCTTTGGCTAGGCACCACCTGGCCTGATAACGAAGAACGCAATCGAGAAGTCATACGCGACTTCGACCAGGTTGCCGATTGGGCCCGGCGGCACAACGTCCGCATTCTGCTCGGCGAGTTTGGCGCCTATTCAAAGGCGGATATGGAATCGCGCGTCCGCTGGACCGAATTCGTGCGGAGCAAAGCCGAGCGCCACGGATTTGCCTGGGCGTATTGGGAATTTGCCTCGGGCTTTGGAGTCTACGATCCTGATGCAAAGGTTTGGAGAGAAGATTTGTTGAAGGCGCTGATCCCTTAGCTCACTTCAAGCCATTGCAATACCCCCAGCCCGGCCGTGTAGCCGCTGGCGATACAGGCGGTGATCAGATATCCACCCGTCGGCGCTTCCCAATCCAGCATTTCCCCGGCGCAAAAGACGCCGGGCATGGAACGGATCATCAGATGTTCATCGAGCTCCTCGAACATCACACCGCCCGCGCTGCTGATCGCCTCATCCAACGGACGCGGCGCGACCAACGGGACGGGGAGCGCCTTGATCGAAGAAGCCAGTCTTTCCACGTTTGTAAAATCCTCTTTCGCTACGAACTCATGCAACAGGCCCGCTTTCACACCTTTGATCCCGGCGGTCTTTTCGAGATGACTTGCCATCGTCCGTGAGCCGCGCGGCTTGGATAACTTTTCGACGAGCCACTCCAGCGGTCGGTCGGGAGCCATGTCCAGCGAGATGACTGCCTTGCCTCGCGCCAAAATCTCATCGCGCAGGCGCGCAGACGCGGCGTAGATCAGGCTTCCTTCCACGCCTTCTTGTGTGATGATGAACTCGCCCTGTTGCCGCAATGAGCCGAACGATAGAACAACCGACTTGACCGGCTGACCGTCGAACCGCTCGCGGAAGTGCGGACTCCAGTCCACATCGAAGCCGCAATTGGACGGCTTCAACACTTTCACCTTCACCCCGGCCTGTTCCAGCCACGGGACCCACGCGCCATCCGAGCCGAGTCTTGCCCAGCTCCCGCCCCCGAGCGCAAGAACCGTGGCGTCTGGCTTGATTATTTTATCGCCTTCGGCAGTCGCAAACTCTAGAGACCCATCGGGGAGCCAACCCATCCACTTATGGCGCAAGTGGATGGTCACACCAAGATTATCCAATCGCTTCAGCCATGCCCTCAACAGCGGACTGGACTTCATCCCCGCGGGAAAGACTCGTCCCGACGTTCCCACGAACGTTTCGATGCCCAATCCATGCACCCATTCACGCAGTTCATTTGGTCCAAACCTTTTCAGCAAAGGTTCGATCTGTGCGCGGTGTTTCCCGTAACGGGAAAGGAATTGCTCGAACGGTTCCGAGTGGGTGAGGTTCAATCCGCCCCTGCCTGCCATCAAAAACTTCCGCCCAAGCGAGGGCATGGAATCGTACAGGTCCACCCTCACGCCGCGCGCGCTAATCACCTCCGCGGCCATCAAGCCCGCAGGCCCGCCGCCGATCACCGTCACTGATTTGTCCATATGGTGATTATATGACGCGTTTCTGCAAACGGAATGTAATTGTCAATTTGCTCACGCCCGTTTTGCTGGTGACAAAAAGTGACAGTCACTTTTGCGGAGCATCCCGCCACGCGGGACTAAGTGACTGTCACTTCAATTTCAAATGAGCGGACAGTCCAACTGTCCGCTCATGGCTTTATGGTTCGACGCTGATCACACCTCCCAGCGCGTTCATTTTCAACGTCCAGGTGCTGCCGATCGTGAACTGCTGGAACTCCGAGACGCTGCCGGGCGAATAGGTCTCTTCGCCGTTCTTGGTCGAGAAGACAACAGTCAATTCCTCGGACTTGTTCCCCAAACGCTGACCATTGGCGACATTCGGAGTATCATAAACTGGATTTACATCACTCCCATCCAGGGTGTAGGTCTGGATGGTCGTCCATTCGTCGACGGTGTACGAACAATACTGTTGTGTTTCGTCGTGACATTCCTCGACAACCTCAGAATATCCATTGCCTTTGTCGATGGTTTTCTGTTCGCAGACCTCCCGGCTTTCGTCACGGCACGAAACGTCATAGGCATCGGATGGCGGGTTGCCGCTCTCGTTCGAATAATCCACAGCGCGAATTTCCTGCACCGGTACCGAGGTTTGCCAGTGCACATCCATAACCGTCGCTTCGACCGATTTGGAAGGCAGCAACAGACCAATGACCACAACACAACAGATAGCCAGTGCTGCCAGGATGCCGCCGATCAATAACCAGTTGGTCTTTTTGGCTGCAGCGGGCCTGGCGGCGCTTACCCCCGCATTTGCCTGTGGGGCCGCTATGGCTGGGGGAACAACTACTTTGGGTAACGGCGATCCGCACTTCGAGCAGACGGCGTTGCTGCTTGGGTTATCGGTCCCGCAGTTGTCGCACTTAACAATTTTTGCCTGTGGAGGAGGTGCCTTCATCTCCTGCCCTGCCTGGCGTGCCTTGCCTTCCTTCAGATCCCCGCCGCACTGGGAACAGGTCTCGGCAGTCGCGGGGTTGCGCGTCCCGCAGAACCCGCAGTGGATGTCCGCGCCCGCCTGTGCTGCCTTGACGGAGGACTCGTCTTTTACAAAATTTTGTTCTGAGGGGAGTTCGAACTGGACATTCTCCGGTTGAGGCGCGCCACAGTTCTCACAGGTCTTCACACCACCCTTGTTGCGCGTGCTGCAGTTCGGACAAGTCCATTCGTTTTGAACGTAACCAAGAGTTCGTCTGCGTCCCATGATGTTTGCTCCTTTACCTACAGAGCAATTATAAAAGATGACCTGCGAAAATTTATTCCGATTGCATTACCCATTTGTAATGCTGTTGCGATCAGAACCCATGCCACTGACGGATCTCCTCGATGCGGGAATCACAATCAGGCTCTGGATGTGGATTGGAGTCACTTGCTTCAGCCTCCCCTTCGCCTGTCGCCGCGGCAAAGACTGCTTCCACGCCGTTGGCAACGTTCGTCGGGTCATAGCCGCCTTCGAGGACGAAGACGATCCTGCCGTCGCAGTATTCTTCCGCCAGTGCCATGACCTTCTTTGCAAGCATGAAATATCCTGCAGTAGACAGCCCAAGCATTGTAATGGGGTCGCTCCAGTGAGCATCGAACCCAACCGAGACAAAGATCATTTGCGGCTTGAACGAATCTATAAAAGGGACAAAGATCTTCTCTGCAACCTGCTCATAGACCTTGTCGCCGGCATACGCTGGCAACGGGACATTTACGATGCGTTTCTTTGCCTGAGGCGCGTCCTCGATCTGGCCGGTGCCGGGATAAAAGTACTTCCCCCACTGGTGCGCGGATAAAAATGCGACGCGTTCCTCGTTCAGGAAGGCAGCCTGTGTGCCGTTGCCGTGATGCGCATCGTAATCGATGATCGCGACGCGCTCTATTCCACGGGCGAGGACATCCCGTGCTGCAATGGCGACGTTGTTGAAGATGCAAAATCCCATGGCGCGATCCGGTTCGGCGTGATGTCCCGGCGGGCGGACAAGGGCGAAGGCATTCTTCGCCTCTCCGCTTATCACCGCGCGTGCGCAGGTGATGACTCCGCCTGCTGCCAGCAAGGCATCCTCAAAGGAAGAGCGGGTCACAAACG
>DASTJG010000626.1:0-4990 GCA_035716785.1 Anaerolineales bacterium | reverse complement strand
GAGATCAACCATTTCGCTGTCCCGCTGCTATCGAGCGGGGCCGGGTACCCCACCGTGTTCAAAGCAGATCAAGTGAATGCCCTGGTGATGTTCTTTCTTGAGTTGCGCAAATACGGAACGTTTATCCCTCAGGTTCTTTCCTTTTGGGTATTGCTCCTGGGTTATTTGGTTTTCAAGTCAGGTTTCCTTCCCAGGATTTTGGGCATCTGGTTGATGCTGGGAGGTTTGTGCTACACGGTCTCGGCGGTTTTATTCTTTCTTTTTCCCAACCTCGATTTGATGATCCTTGGCTTGTTTGCGTTTATTGGAGAGTCATTGTTCTACTTGTGGCTCTTGATCAAGGGCGTCAAGGATCAAAAACCAGTATGAATTGAGATTGGCAACGAGATGAGACTGTGAATTCAACTGAACGGAAGTCAAACAACTTTATCGTCCGCAAACCCCTGTTGGCATAATGTGCAAGTCCAAGACAGATGCCAACATCCTCTAATTCTGATTCCAAGAGCGTCAGGGATTTGTAGAATGTTGTATTTTGGGAGATGTGCCGTATACTTGATATATGTCCGCGCCGATCCTGGCTACGAAGCTGTACATTCCCCCGCGCCGGCCCGGCGTTGTCCTGCGCCCGCGTCTGATCGAGCAACTGAACGAAGGGTTGGCGATGGGCTGCAAATTAACGCTTATCTCCGCTTCCGCTGGCTTTGGCAAGACCACACTGATCAGCGAGTGGATCGCTGGTTTCGGCCGGCCCGTCGCATGGCTGTCGCTGGATGAAGGGGACAACGATCCCAATCGTTTTCTGGCTTATGTGATTACAGCATTGCAGACAATTGAGCCGAAGATTGGCGCAGGCGTGATGACCACAATCCAATCCCCTCAACCACCGCCTATTGAAACGATCCTGACAGCGCTGCTCAACGAAATTACCACTCTTACGAATCATTTCATTCTCGTTCTGGACGATTACCACGTGATCGATTCCAAACCTGTTGACAACGCACTCACCTTTCTGCTTGAGCACCTGCCGCCTCAGCTACATCTGGTCATCGCCAGCCGGGAAGACCCGCATCTCCCTCTGGCCCGATCACGCGCCCGGGGCCAATTGACCGAGCTGCGTGTCGCCGACCTGCGTTTTACGTTCTCCGAAGCCGCCGAATTTCTAAACCAGCTGATGGGACTAAACCTCTCCACAGAAGACATTGCCACACTGGAAACTCGAACAGAAGGATGGATCGCCGGACTGCAATTAGCTGCGCTTTCCATGCAGGGCACCAAAGATGTTTCCGGGTTTATTCGAGAATTCGCTGGTGACCACCGATACATCGTGGACTATCTGGTGGAAGAGGTTTTACAAAGTCAGCCCGAACCTATCCGCAGCTTCCTGCTCCAGACCGCCATTCTCGATCAGTTGAGTGGCTCGCTGTGTGATGCTGTCACCGGTGAAGAGGATGGAAATGCGCGATTGGAAGCCCTGCAGCGAGGCAACTTCTTTGTCATTCCACTGGATAACAAGCGCAACTGGTATCGCTATCACCATCTCTTTGCTGATGTTCTTCGTATGCACTTGATGGCGGAGCAGCCCGATCAGGTACCTGCCCTGCACCGGCGCGCGAGTGAGTGGTATGAACGGAACGGACTGCGATCCGATGCCATCCGCCATGCGCTGGCCGCTGAGGATTTCGCGCGAGCAGCGACCCTGATTGAACTGGCAATTCCAGATATGCGCAGGAATAGACAGGGAGCCACGGTCACGGAGCTTGGCTGGCTAAAGGCGCTACCCGACGAGTTGATTCACTTCAGGCCGGTGCTCTGTGTTGACTATGCTTACGCATTATTTGGTGGCGGCGAGCTTGAGGGCGTGGAGCCCCGACTGCGGGATGCCGAACGGTGGCTGGAAACGCCGGCCGACACGGCGGGGATGATCGTCGTGGACGAAGAGGAATTTCGCCGTCTGCCGGGGATGATCGCCCTTCTCCGTGCCGCGCGGTCCCTGGCCCGAGGCGATGATATGCCCGAGGCCGTGAAAAACGCTCAACGGGTACTCGATCTCGCACCTGAGAACGCCCATCTGATGCTCGGTGGGGCAGCTTCGGTGCTGGGGCTCGCCGCATGGGCGAGCGGGGATCTCGAGGCTGCCCGCCGGATGACTGCTAGTGGGATGGCGAATGTGCGGCTGGCCGGGTACATCTCTTCCGCCATCGGCGGCGCCATTGTCCTGGCGGATATACAGATTGCGCAAGGCCATCTCCACGAGGCAATGACCACCTATGAGCGGGGATTGCAGTGGGCGATGGAGCCGGGCGCACCAGTCCAGCGGGGAGCGGCAGATATGTATGTGGGCATGAGCGCCCTTCTCTGTGAACATAACGATCTGGAAACCGCCATGCAGTACCTACTCACAAGCCAGTCTCTGGGTGAGCTTGCCGGGTTACCACAAAACCCGTATCGCTGGCGCGCGGCGATGGCACGCATACGGGAATCCCAGGGAGATCTGGATGGCGCGCTCGAGCTGCTTGAGCAGGCTGAGCGCCTATATGATGGTAATTTTTCACCGAATGTGCGTCCGATCGCGACGCGAAAGACACGTGTGTGGGTGTCCCAGGGCCGGTTGGATGAAGCTCTGGACTGGGCACGTGAGCAGGGGCTCTCCGTTGAAAACGAGCTTAGCTACCTGCGCGAGTTCGATCACATCACGCTGGTCAGGGTGCTCCTGGCCCGCTATCGGATCGACCCTGCAGAGCAATCCATTTCTGGGGCAGTGAGGCTATTGGAGCGTCTGCTGAAAGCAGCGGAGGCAGGCGGAAGGCTGGGCAGTGTGATCGAAATCCTGGCATTGCAGGCGCTTGCTTATCACGCACAAGGTGACCTCCCTGCTGCTCTTTTGCCTTTGCAGCATGCTCTTGCGCTGGCCGAGCCGGAAGGCTACGTCCGCATGTTCCTTGACGAAGGCGAAAGCATGGGGCAACTGCTTTGTGAAGCTTCCGCGCGTCAAATCATGCCAGACTATACAGGCAAGCTACTGGCAGCATTTGAAGCTGAGAAACAGAAAAGCGAAGACAAACCTGATCTACCCCCTGTCCTCCCGGAAGAACACCCGGACGGTGAGCCCCTTATAGACCCTTTGAGCCAACGCGAGATAAAAATCCTGCAACTAATTGCCCAGGGACTCTCGAATCGAGAGATCGGCGAGAGGCTTTTCCTCGCCCTGAACACGGTCAAAGGGCATAACCGCAAAATTTTTGACAAACTGCAAGTTCAAAGCCGCACCGAAGCCATCGCCCGCGCCCGCGAACTGGGTTTGCTGTAAGCATCGATTTTTTCTAACTTTTCCCCTCAATAACTAAAAACAACACCTATAAAAGATACTAAAGTGTCTGTTCGTTAACACTCTGTGGGGGATATTATCCTTGTACGTTGAGCAAGTGGCACGGACTTTAATGACCGACCACAAGAGGTACAAGGTGATGTCAAACGAACTCGAACCAAAACCGACTCCAAGTCAAACTATGATCTATCAGATCAGGCTTAAGGGCCATCTGAGCAGTCAATGGACAGACTGGTTTGAGGATCTGACCATTACCCTGGAGAAGGACGGCGATACGCTTTTAGCTGGTCCAGTGATCGACCAGGCCGCATTGCATGGCTTGCTCAAAAAAGTACGTGATTTAGGTTTGCCCTTGGTCTCGGTCGTTCCAATCCAACTCGATGAAACTCATTCATATTGTTCAAAAAAGGAAAAAAAATGAACACAACCGAAGGAAGTCCCCGTGGGACAAACAGGAAGACAGCCATAATTGTGGGGATATTATTTATTCTTGGGTTTGCAGGCGCATTCGGCCCTATTGCTGTGAAACCCATCCTGGATGATCCAATGTATCTTGCCAAAATATTCGAGAATAGGAACACTGTGATGGTGGGGACACTCTCTCAATTAATTATGGCGCTTGCGTGTGCAGGCATTGCAATTGGATTGTATCCAATATTAAAAAAGCATAACGAAGCCCTGGCTCTTGGTGCAGTCGGCTTTCGGATGATTGAGAACATATTCCAGATCGTTGCGGCGCTCGCTCTATTATCATTGCTGACATTAAGCCAGGAATCTGTAAAAGCAAACGCTCTTGCTGCTTCCTCTTTTAAAGCCGCTGGCACTTCGCTGCACGCAATTCATTTTTGGTCTGCCTTTGTGCTGGCACACTTCGGTTTTTGCCTTGGCGCTCTAATGTACTATTATGTATTTTATCGATCAAGCCTCATTCCAAGATGGCTGTCAGGTTGGGGCATCGTTGCGATCATATTGCATTTGGCCGGAGCCCTCATTACGATGTTCACCCAAATTGATCCCTTTTCGACGTCAACCTACTTATTGAGTATTCCAATCGGCTTGAATGAACTAACTCTGGCAGGATGGCTGATCGTCAAAGGATTCAATCCATCTGCAATCGCTTCTCGGTCAGCCAAAACAGCGCCGAACGAGCTTTTGAGCGCAGCGTAGATTATCAATATTGGGGAGAGGGAGAGCTGAAGATGCTTCCAAAAACCATCCCCTGTCAAATCATAAACAGGCGCAGGCGGCTTGTTTACGCCAAAATCATTCAGAACAAAAGGAGATACAAAATGAATTCAGATCGAAAGATTGCCGTTATTACAGGCGTGATTTTCATCATTGCGACTGTCCTGCCCATCCTGGCCTCGTCGCTCGTACCTGTCCTCACTGGTGCAGACTACCTCACTCAGTTATCTGCACATACGAACCAGGTAGCCGCAGGAGTGCTGCTCATTCTAATCGGGTACTTCGCATGTGCTGGCATAGCCATCGTGATGTATCCAATCTTGAAGAAGTGGAATGCGGGTTTAGCCCTTGGTTCTGTCGTCTTCAGGACCATTGAGACGGCCTTTTACATGGTCGGCCTCGTGTGCCTACTGTCTCTTCTGACACTCGGCCAGCAGTTCACAACAGCGGGAGCTGCCGATCGTACGTCGTTTCAGGCTA
>DASTJG010000625.1:0-3327 GCA_035716785.1 Anaerolineales bacterium | reverse complement strand
CGATGCAATGGTCGACCTGATGGCCGATCTGTTCGCCGAGGGCTTCGGGCCTAACTTCGACCTGGATCGTGAGCGCGTCGGCATGACGTGGTCAACGTTCGGGCATCTCTTCGCAGACTACTACGTCTATGCCTATGCCACAGGGATTTCCGGTGCGAACGCCCTAGCCGGAAAGATCCTGCGCGGCGAACCGAATGCAGTGGAAAATTATCTTGGTTTCCTCAAGTCAGGCAATTCTGACTATTCATTGAACGTCCTCAAAAAAGCAGGCGTGGACCTGACCAGCCCGCAGCCTGTCGAGGAAACCTTCGCGATCATGGAAAGTTACGTGGACCGGATGGAAAAATTATTGAAATAAATCTTGTAGGGATGGGCGGCCGCCCATCCCTACAGAAGAATCTAAAATCGTAAATCGGAAATAACCTAATGCCTCAAACACAAATTGCATGTCCCCGCTGCCGCCAGCCGATCACGGCCAATGTCGAACAACTCTTTGATGTCACCCAGGATCCGCAAGCCAAGCAAAGATTGCTGGGCGGTGTATCGAATATGGCGCGCTGTCCGCACTGCGGCTACCAGGGCCGCCTGGCGACGCCCATCGTTTATCACGACAATGACAAGGAACTGCTGCTCACCTTTTTCCCACCCGAGCTGGGTATGCCGCTCAACGAGCAGGAACGTTTGATCGGACCCCTGATCAAGCAGGTCACAGATCGCCTGCCCGCCGAGAAACGTAAAGGGTATTTGCTCAATCCTGTTCCAAATCTGACCTATGAATCGATGATCCAAACGATCCTCGGGAAGGATGGCATCACGCCCGAGATGCTCAAAGAGCAGCAGGAGCGGGTCCAGTTGATCGAGCGCCTCCTGCAAGCCAGTTCGGCAGATGTGCGCAGCGAGATCATCAAGCAAAATATCAAACTGTTCGACGAGCAGTTCTTCGCCCTGTTCAGCCGTCTCGCACAAAGCGCGGCCGGGAATGGGCAGGAGCCGGTTGCACGCGCGCTGGTCGACCTGCAAAATCAACTGCTCGAAGAAACAGAATTCGGGCGCGGCTTGAAGGAATCTGTGGGGGAACTGGAAGCGGCGACAAAGTCCCTGCAGGAAATCGGCCAGGGACTCACACGCGAGAAACTGCTGGAGGTTGTGCTCCAGTCTCCCATCGACGCGCGTCTGCGGGCGTATGTCACCATCGCGCGCGGCGGCATGGATTACCAGTTCTTCCAAATCCTGTCGGAAAGAATCGACAAGGCTTCAGGGGATGAAAAGACTCGCCTTGAATCCATACGCGAAAAGCTGCTTGGCTTCACAAATGAGATCGACAAGCAACTGGAGGCGCGTTACAAGCAGTCCCAGGACTTTGTCGAGTCCCTGCTCGCGCAGGAGGACATCGTCCAGGCAGTGCGCGACAACCTGAATAACTTTACCCAGGACGCGGTGGATGTCGTCAACCAGATGCTGCGGCAGGCATCCGAGAATAACGATTACACCCGCATGGGTAAACTCCAAAAAATGGTCGAAGTCCTGCGCGAGGTCTCCACGCCGCCCGAGGTCGCGTTCATCGAACAGTTGCTGGACGCGCCTGACGAGGCTGCTCTCGTCAAAATGCTCGAAGGCAACAAGGACCTGATCAACGATCAGTTTATGGAGGCATTGATCGGCCTGGTAGGGCAGGTGGACCAGGCTGCCGAACAAGGCAATCCTGAAGCCAAGACGATCAGCGAGAAGTTAAGTACGGTCTACAAAACCGCTTTGAAATATTCGATGCAAAGGAATTTGGGCGAACAGAAAATTCAATAACAAAAAACGGGTTCTGGATGGAACCCGTTTTTTGTAGTTATCTCAGCCCTTCAAACAAGTCTACCTCAACCCTGCGTCCACCGTTCACGAAACTAAAAACGCGATAGAAGTGTCCCAGCCCGAATATTCTCATCAGATCTACCGCAGAGCCTTCAACCAGAGGCTTATACCCGGGTAGTTGTGATTTGTGGCAAAGTGTCGCCTTTTGCACTCTATCCACATATTGCGTGTTGTCCAGGCGTGTGGTGATCTGCCAATCCTCCCAGCCGATGTGATGGCGCGTCACACCGTCCACATCCATGCTGATGCCGCCGAGGGTTTCTTTCACCACGTTCACAACATCGAGCGAATCCACCATGTAATAGAACTTCGATACGCGGTGCGGAGGCTGTGCATTTGGATCGCCAAAGTTTCGGTCCGCTGCGCAGACCAATGCTCCGTTCGTAAACTGGGAAAGCGCGATGTGATCGGGATGCCCATAAGCGCCGTCGGGTGCAAAGGTCACAACCACCTGAGGTTTGATCCGGCGGATGTGCGAAACGAGCTTGCCGATGATTTCCCCGGGGTCGGACTGGTCCACATCGCCATCGATGTAATCCAAAAAAGTGACTTCGTGAATGCCGAGCTGCTCCGCTGCACAGCGCAACTCTGCTTCACGGATACGGGCGAGTCCTTCGAGACCAGGATTGGGTCCCTCGGAATCGAACCAGCCGCGTTCCCCGCGCGTTGCGCAGATAAGATAGACCTCGACTCCTTCGTCAGCATAGCGCGCCAGGGTGGATCCCATTCCCAGCGTTTCGTCATCGGGGTGTGGAAAAACAGCCAGTAGTTTCAACGAATCGGTCATTCTCTTTGCGCCTCCTCCTGCACGCGCTGGAATTCCAGCAGAAATTGCCGCGCGATGACAGGATTGTATATGATCATAAGATTTTCGTCGTTGCGCTCTTCGGCACTTTGCGAGAAATTATAAGAACCAAATGCAACGATGTTTTCATCGATGATGAAAACCTTGTGATGCATCAAACCATCGATGCCGTCCTTGCGTACGTCCAGTTCGGCCTGACGGAATGGATCGAACTCGGTTCCCTGATTCGAATTGATCTGCTCAGCATCCATGACACCTGCAACGATGATCCCATCCTCCGCTTTCAGGCGGACGATCTCACCCAGTTGGTTCGAAGTAAACGAATAGGCGAGGAAGTAAATGCTTTCCTGGGCATTCTCCAGCAACGGGACAAGCGCCGCGAGGACGCCATCATCGGGCGAGAAGAAAACATCGATACGGGTTCCATCGATCTCCACAGTGGGATTGGGCGTTTGCGCCACAATGTCTGGACCGAACATGTCATCCTTGAACATTTCTTCGAATTCAACAATGTAGTCTTCTGCGATTTTTGTGGAGCGAACGCGCATCAGATTATTGTTGTCATCATATGCGCCTCCGTCCGTGAAATTCATCGATCCCATCCAGACTTCAGACCGATCGATGACCATAAACTTGTCATGCATCAATCCTTCGCGATTGTC
>DASTJG010000624.1:0-15822 GCA_035716785.1 Anaerolineales bacterium | reverse complement strand
TCGATCTCGTTCTCAGTAATGAAGTCAATCGTGGTGTCCGGCTGGGTCACGAAGTGTCGATCATTATGCTGGATATCGACCACTTCAAAAAATATAATGATACGTTTGGGCACCCGGCCGGGGACAAGGTCATACAAAATGTGGCGCTTTGCATGAAGGAAGGGCGGCGCACGACAGATGTCGCTGCCCGGATTGGAGGCGAGGAATTTGCACTGATCCTGCCCGAGACAGAACTGGAGGGGGCACAGATCGTGGCAGAAAAAGTCCAGGAAGCCATTCGAACTTCATCAAACTTCGAACACCCCATCACGGTCAGCATGGGCATCAGTGTATCGTCCGGGGCAGATAGCAATGCAGAGACATTGGTCGAGGAAGCAGACCTCGCATTATATGAAGCCAAACAAACCGGACGAAACCGTATATGCATTTTTAAAAGGTCGATCAAAGACAAGAAGGTTGAATAAAAAACCTCCGGTGCACGCCGGAGGTTTTGGTTACCTTACACAAACACAGGAGCAGATGGGATCACATATGTATCGGAGTCCCATCGGCAGCATGGGCCGCTTCCATCAGCACTTCGCTCAGGGTCGGGTGCGCGTGAACATTGCGTGCGATCTCGTGCGGCGTTAATTCCATCATGTGCGCGAGAGTCAGTTCGGGGAGCAATTCGGTCACTTCGGGACCGATCATGTGCGCACCCAGGATTTCGCCATATTTCTCATCGACAACGATCTTGACGAAGCCGGCGTAGTCACCCAGCCCGAGCGCCTTGCCATTCGGCTGGAAGGGGAAACGCCCCACTTTGATGCTGTGACCGCGTTCCTTTGCCTGCGCTTCGGTCAGTCCAAATGAGGCAACCTGCGGCTGGGAATAGGTGGCACGTGGCATCATTTCATAGTCGAGCGTGACCGTCTCTGCGCCCGCGATATTTTCCGCGGCGATGATCCCCATCGCCGAGCCGACGTGCGCCAGCATCAGCTTGCCAGTCACATCGCCGATGGCATAGATGTTCGGGACGCTGGTCTGCATCTTTTCGTTGATCTCGACAAAGCCGCGCTCGTTGATCTTGACGCCGACCTCTTCGAGCCCGAGCCCCTTGGAATTGGGACGGAACCCGATCGCGACCAGGGCCTGATCCGCTTCGAGAGTCGTTTCCTTGCCCTCCGCGGAAACCCTGACCTTCACTCCTTTATCCGTTGCTTCGACCGATTCGACTTTGTTCCCGACCAGACACTTGATCTTGCGCTTCTCGAATTCCTTCTTCAACTCCTTCGAGACTTCTTCATCCTCCAGCGGGACCAGGCGCGGCAGCATTTCGACGATGGTCACGTCGACGCCATACG
Source organism: Anaerolineales bacterium (assembly GCA_035716785.1). GTDB lineage: Bacteria > Chloroflexota > Anaerolineae > Anaerolineales > Villigracilaceae > Defluviilinea. The sequence goes on along the minus strand of DASTJG010000624.1, from coordinate 14,479 downwards.
AATTCCAGACCGTGGAGAATTCCACACCGATCGCGCCCGAACCGATCACGATCACAGATTTGGGGAGTTTCTCCTGCAGGATGGCTTCGAGATAAGTGACGACCTTTTCCCCGTCCACTTTCCAGGCGCCGGGCACGGCCGCGGTTGCACCCGTCGCCACGATGATGTTCTTGGCGTTCAATTCGGTCGTCTTGCCATCTTTATCTTTGACGGTCACCGTGGTCGGCTTCGTCAGGCGCGCTTCCCCCATAAAGACTGCGATATTGTTCTTCTTCATCAGGAATCCAACGCCTTTGACCAGGCGGTCAGACACCTGGCGGGAACGTTTCGCGGCAACGCTGAAATCCAGCTTCAAATTCTCGAATGAAAAGCCAAAATCCTTGCCGCGTTCACGGAGCGTGTGTGCGACCTCGGCATTCTTCAATAATGACTTTGAAGGAATACATCCCACGTTGAGACAAACGCCACCCAGCCACTGCTTATCGACAATCGCCACCTTTTGCTTCAGTTGTACCGCACGGATCGCAGCCACGTATCCTGCTGGTCCCGCGCCGATCACAACCAGGTCAAAACTTTCAGCCATAGATTTCTCCTCTTTTATGTCGTTGCAAGGGTCCCCTTGCAACGACATTGGTTTGTATTATTTTACACTACAGTTTCCGTGCACTCATCAAAAAGACAGGGAATGTCTTCTCTTCATCCTTTATTTTCTTTTTGATCTCGTATGCTGTTGAAAAAGTGACATTCCCAAAGCCAGTCTCCTCCACCATTCTCTGAAGTTCATCGCGATCAAAACCCAGATGTACATCGGTCGATCCATCCGTATGAAAGGAGCCATCTTCCTTGTCCAGATCGGCGACGAGGAGATATCCATTAGGCTCGAGCAGGGCATAGAATTGGGTCAGGGTGGTTTTCGTATCGGTGATGTGATGCAAGGTCATCAGTGAATAGGTCAGATGGTACCGCTCAACAGGTGGAGGATCAACAGCCAGGTCAAGCCGGATGGGGCGCATATTGGTCACGCCTGCGCGGACGATCTTTTCACTCAACACGTCCAGCATGCCCTGTGAAGTATCCGCGAGAGTAATGCACCCCAGTTCGGCCTGAAGCGCAAAACTTAGCAGTCCCGTTCCACATCCATATTCGAGAGCGTTCATGTTAGTGGATAACGGAATGGTTTTCCGGATGGCATCTGCCACCGCACGGGCACGCTCGGTCCTTTTCGGGTCGGAATCCCATTCTTTGGCGAGTTCGTCGAAGTTCGTCATGTCAACTCCAATTTTCCAATGTCTCCTTTACCTTCACCAAAAACCAGTCCGCCGCGGCGCCATCGAGAATGCGGTGATCGAACACAAACGAGAGATACACCATCGGGCGGATGGCGATCGCGTCGTCGATTACCACTACTCGCTTCTGCATCGCGCCGACTCCCAGAATCCCGGACTGCGGCTGGTTGATCACAGGGAATGCAAACAACGACCCGCTGATGCCGTGATTGGTGAGGGTGAACGTGCCACCCTTGACCTCCTCCGGCTGCAATTTCTTGGCGCGCGCCCGGTTTGCCAGATCATTGACGGTACGCGCCATCGCCAACAAAGACAAATTGTCAGCATCTTTAATTACGGGGACGATCAGCCCTTCCTCGCCCAGGGAGGTTGCCATACCAAGATTGACGGCTTTATGCACCAGAATGCCTTCGTCAGTCCATGAGGAATTGACGTTGGGATATGCCTTCAACCCCGCTACGATCGCCATCATGAAATAAGCGGTAAAAGTGAGATTGACTCCATCACGCGCGAAAACCTCCTTGTTAGCAGAACGATGCCTGATCACGCGGCTCATATCTGCTTCCATGACGGTCAACACATGCGGTGAGGTGTGCTTAGACATTACCATGTGCTCGGCGATCTGTTTTCTAATGACCGTGTGTTTGATTAATGTATCATGTGTTCCAGTGTCAGGTGTCAGGTGTGGGGCTGAACGGGCAGCAGGAGCAGAGGGTTTTCCACTTTCTACAAAACTTAAAACATCATTCTTAGTAATACGACCATTAAGTCCGGTTCCTTGAACCTGAGATAAATTCACGCCGTGTTCTGCCGCGATTTTGGCCACAACAGGTGAGATGAAACCGACCTCGCGGTGCTCGGAGGGTTGTTGAGGTTCAACGGCAGGCCGAACGCTGACAGCTGACAGCTTCCCCTCTGACAACTTGTCCCCTATCCCCTGCTCCCCTGAACCTTCCACATTTTCCCCGGGTTTACCTATAAACGCCAGCACAGTCCCCACCTTTGCCGGGAGGCCCTCTTCAGCCAGGATCTTCAACACCGTTCCCGAGGCAGGCGCAGGGATTTCGGTGTCCACTTTGTCGGTGTTCACCTCGAGCAGCGGCTCCAGCTCGTTGACCGAGTCACCTTCCTGCTTCAGCCATTTTATGACTGTAACTTCTTCCACACCTTCACCCAATAATGGAACTAAAACTTTCGTTGCCATAATTCCTCTTTTCGCCACGAAGTATCACAAAGGGTCACCAAGGAAAACCTTTGTGGTTAGCGCATCTCCGGATAATGGGCAGGATCGACCTCATGCATCATTTCATACACGGTATCGAACACGGTCTCGGCATTTGGCTTGGACCAGTAGTCGCCGTCGCTACCATAGGCGGGACGATGCGCTACACCACTTAAGGTGCGCGGTTCGGAATCGAGATGATAATATCCACCCTGTTTTTCGATCACTTCCTGCAGCATATAAGCAGACGCGCCTCCTGGCACATCCTCATCCAGGAACACCACTCGGTTCGTTTTCTTCAACGACTCGACGATCTTGCCCCGAACGTCAAACGGCAGCAAGGACTGCACATCCACCACTTCGACGTCAATACCGACTTTTGACAATTTATCCGCGGCGTCCATGGCAATGCGGCAGCAGGCGCCGTAGGTCACCACCGTGACGTCGCTCCCCGGGCGGATCACCTCGGGCACGCCGAGCGAGACCGTGAATTCCGCGATGTTATCGGGCAAACGCTCTTTGATGCGATAGCCATTCAACACTTCGACCACCACAGCCGGATCATCCGATTTGAGCAACGTGTTATAGAAGCCCGCGGCGCGGGTCATGTCACGCGGCACCAGCACATTGACCCCGCGCACGAGGTGAATGAGTCCCGCCATGGGTGAACCGGCGTGCCAGATCCCCTCGAGGCGATGTCCGCGCGTGCGGATGATCACAGGCGCTGCCTGTCCGCCCACCGTGCGCCAGTGCAGGCTGGCGAGGTCATCGGACATGATCTGTAACGCATACAACAAGTAATCAAGATATTGGATTTCGCAGATCGGACGAAGCCCGCGCATGGCCATGCCAATTGCCTGGCCCAGGATCGTCGCTTCACGGATACCGGTGTCGATCACGCGCAAGGCACTATATTTATCCTGCATGCCTTTGAAACCCTGGTTCACATCACCGAGAAAGCCTACATCTTCACCAAATGCGATCACGCGCGGGTCGCGCCCCAAGATCGAATCGAAGGCAGCATTCATCACTTCGAAGCCCATCACCGTTGGGGACGAACTTGAATAAGCAGGTTTGACTTCTTTTACCGCCAGCGCTTTGCCGCTATGCAAATGCGAGCCATAACGTTCATTGTTGATCACATCCTGTTCGTTCTTCCACTGGACCAGGATCTGCCTGGAGGGATGCGTTTCGTCGCGCAGGACCCGCAACGCTTCATGCGCGGCGCTATGGACGTCCCGCCGCAGCGGCGCAGGGAGAGCTGCCAACCGTTGTTTGATCTGTTCCAGTTCTGAAGCGTGGGAGGAGCTGCCCGCGATCTCATCGAGCATATCCATGACCTGTCCGCGCTCCTCCAGAATCGGAGCGAGGTAGCTCTCCCAGGCAAGTTTGCGGATCCCCTCGACGGCCGCATAGTCCTCTTGTTCAACGGCGACCAGCTCCGGCTCCGAGATGAGGCGCTGATCCAGGATCCACTCGCGCATCTTACGGATGCAATCGTATTTCTCCTCCCATTCGAGCCGCTCGGAAGATTTGTAGCGCTCGTGACTTCCGGACGTGGAATGTCCCTGCGGCTGTGTTAGATCAGTAACATGTACCAGCTGTGGGATGTGCTGCTCACGCGCGATCTCTGCCGCGTTTGCATAGGTCTCGAGCAGTGCGGGATAATCCCAGCCGCGCACCTGATAAAGTTCGTAACCGCGTTCGCACTCTTCCTCAAGGCAAGGGTCACGCTGGAAGCCCTGCAGGATGGTGTAGATATTTTCCTTGACCATCTGGAATTGATTGGGGACGGAGATGCCGTAGCCATCATCATAGACCGTGATGACCGCGGGCGCCTGCAGCACACCGATGGCATTGACCGACTCCCAGAACATGCCCTCCGCCGTGGAGGCATTGCCGATGCTGGCAAAGACAACTTCGTTCCCATTTTTTGAGAACTGGTTGAACTGCTGGAGTTCTTCAAGGTTGCGGTAAAGAACGGAAGCATACGCAAGCCCCACCGTGCGCGGCATCTGCGTGCCGGTCGGTGAGACATCGGCAGAGGAGTTATAGGATTCGGTTTGATTCTTCCACGAACCGTCTGGGTTGATGTAACGGCTGGCAAAATGCGCGTTCATCGAGCGTCCCCCTGTATTCGATTCGTGATTCACGTCCGCATGGGCGTAGAGTTGGGCAAAAAATTCCTGGATATTCATCACCCCTAACATGAACATCCAGGTCTGGTCACGGTAATATCCTGAGCGCCAATCCCCCTTTTGAAATGCACGCGCAACGGCGAGATTTGCAAGCTCCTTGCCATCGCCAAAAATCCCGAATTTCGCCTTGCCACTTAGAACTTCTCGTCTACCGATCAAACTCGCCTGCCTGCTTTGGTAGGCAAGGCGGTAATCCTTGATGATCTCTTCCTTCTCGAGGGGAAGAGCAACGGAAACAGCAGTACCCTTGGTCTTGGGCATTCACTCTCTCCTGAACTAAGTTAAGGGAGATTATAACAAATCGGATAGATAATGTAGGGGTGGCGAGACGGTGCTCTTATACGGCTCTTACCGGATTTTCATTATCCTCACCCCATAACAAGGGATTCGCCTCGATGTAATCCGTTTTGGTTTGGAGGTCACAGTCGTTGCGGATGATGTGCTCGTAGTAATTGCGCTGCCAGACAGGGACATCTTGTGTTCCTCGCATCAAATTGATCCGATATGAAACCGCGGATTTATAGGAGCGTACGATCGTGGGGATCGAACCTTTTACAGGTTTCTGAAATTGTTCACGCGTAGTAGGGGCACGGCGGGTCGATTCACTACCCAGATTGCTCGGATTCTCCGCCGTGCCCCTACCATCTGTAATCACGATAATCCCATGCATATGGTTCGGCATGATCACAAATGCACCTAACTCAACATTCGGAAATCGTTTTGGTAACTTCTCCCATTGCTGCTTTGCAACCAAACCAAATTTGTTCACCATCATCTCTCCGCCCACCACCTCGCCAAAGAGACATTCCCGGTGCCAGGTGACAATCGTTACAAAATAGGCACCCGGCTGCCGCGCCGCTGGCTTCGTGCCAGCGGCATAGCGTGTGGGCGGCACGAAGCCGCCCACGCAATAATCGTAATTTGGCAGTCGAATAGAATGCCGATGGTATTTTTGCGAATCGAATTTAGACATTTTCACCTCCCTATGTAAGGGCGACCCGTCAAGCTTACCAAAATTGCTTTCGGTTAAATCGTAGCGGGTCGCCCCTACCAAATTACTTCCCCGATGCCTCCTGCACCGCTTCATAGACATCCAGGATCCCGTACCCATACGCGGCATTCGGGACATCTCCTTCAAAACAACCGGACACCTCGCCTGTGTAAGGATCGGCCGTCTCGATCAACAGTTGTTCTGTGCGGTCGATATCACCGATCAGGCTCGGCTGCGCGGACCAGAGCAGCGCCACCGCGCCGACGACGTGCGGTCCCGCCATGGAGGTGCCGCTGTTCGAGCCATACATGCCGCCGGGCATGGAAGAGAGAATATCGACACCGGGCGCGGCAATGTCAGGCTTCATGCGCCCCGAGCCATCTGCGGTGACAGGTCCGCGGCTGCTGAAAAAAGCAATATCACCAGACCGGCCGATCGCGCCGACCGAGAAGACCGAATCGTACAGCGATAGCGGCGCGTTGACCGTGCTGCAGCTGGGCCCATCGTTACCAGCGGACACGACGACGAAGATTCCCGCATCGCGCAGATGATTTGCCGCGTAGAGCAAGGCGTTCGGATCACAGCCCTCGATCTCCGGGCAGCCCCAGGAATTGTTGAGCACATCCGCGGCGCGCGTCGGGTCGCCATCGTTGAACGGATCGCCATCCTGCGGGAACGGCGCGAGCATGAACTGCATACAATCGAGGTACAACGCCGGGTTACCCAAATTGCGATTCAAGTTTGCGCAGGCAAACCAGGTTGCCCCGGGCGCGATGCCGATGCCGTTCTGTCCTACAATTGTCCCAAGGGTATGCGTCCCGTGCCCGCCGTCATCGTAGGGAGAAGGTTTGCCGTTCCAGGGATCAAACCAGTTGTAATCATCGCCCTCGGTATTGCCGCGATAGGTTTCCTTCAATTCGGGATGATTGACATCCGCGCCGCTGTCGGATTGCCCGACCACGATCCCCTCGCCGCGCGCGTCGAACTCCTCCCACACTTTATCGGCGCCGATCATCGACACGTTCCACTGGACACCTGTCGGCGCGGACATCCCGCTGGAGGGGAAAGCCTCGGCCGGTTCCACGGGACGCAGGCGCGGGCTGGGAATGACGCGGTCCACTTCAGGGCGCGTCGCCAGGTACAAGCGGACCAACGTCCCGCCGCGGACCTCCAGCGCATTGACCAGATAATACGGTGTGTACTCCACGCCAAGATCATCGAATGTATTCCGCAGACCAGCCTGCGTCTCGTTCGCGTGTCCTGTCAGCATCTCATAGGCCGCGCTCCGGCGTTCATCGATATCCTCGATCTGGCGCACGCTGGAAAGATCCGCCTGTGACTTCAGGATGACGAAGAGCCGGTCGCCGTAAAAGCCACGATTGCCCGTCGCGAAAAACAGAATAATCACAACGATCCACGCCCCGACCGCTCCCACAGCCCCCAGCACTCGCATCACACCCGATCCAGTATCTGCTTTCACGATCATTTGGACGATCAAAGCGATCACTCCCACGGCCAAACCCAAACCGAGAGCAAACCCAATAGCTTTTATGGCAACTCCGATAATGTCACCCAGTAAAATCGTAAGTTCCGTGGGATCGAAAAAGATCAAACCCGCCGCGGTCAATAAACCCGTGAGAATTGCGGCAGAGATTCGTGAAGGCATGACTGCCGCAATGGCAAATGCAAACGCGGGAAGGATGGCAAGCAGGATCAACTGCGCGCCGTCATATCCAATAGCAGAACCAAGCAAGGCCAGCAGCGCGCCGATGCCGAACGCGTCGAGGAAGCGATTCCCGGTTGTAACTTCCATCAACAACGCGGCGAGCCAGCCAAAAGACAAACCTGCCAGGAAACCAAGGAGGGCATCTGTTGGGGAACCAAACGCGCCAAGGACAGCAAAGGGTCCAACCCCAAACGCAGTCAGCAAAAAGGCAAATGAGATGTTACCCGCTCTCCAATCGAGTTTTGTGCCCTGGACTTTTGCAACAATCACCGCCGCGATTACACAGATTATAATTTGCAGAATGGAACCCAACTGATCGTTGTTCGGTCCCAGCAACCGCAACAGCAGGGCAGGGAATGCCAGCAGGGCCGCGAAAAACCATCCCCGAAAAACCGGTTTGAAGCGCAGATCGTTTGTAAAGCGCCAGAGCGCGGCAGCAACGCCCGTCATAACTATGGCCTGCACGGCCAGCCCGATCAACCCCGCCCATTCGAGATATGCCTGACTGCCAGACATGATGGCTGTCTGTTCCGTCGACCATAACACCAGGTGGTAAACGAGCAGACAGACCGGCATCGGTAATGCAAAAAGCAGAAATAAGATCAACGCGCCCGTGGAGCGATTCGTTGGCTCAGGGGAATTAATTGGGGGATTCATTTCCGTCATGTTACTCTCCATCCTCTTATTCTATTGTATAACGGGAAATCTTTGGGATCACTAATCCGCAGCGGCTTCCGCGACTTCCGGCTTGTGCGGCTGCACATGGAAGAGTTTGAAAGCCCATTGTACCGAGGGTCCGATCAGCAGCGCAAAGGCGACCGTCCCGATCCCCGCGGGACCGCCTAGCAGCCAGCCGATCAACACAACGATGACCTCGAGCGTCCCGCGCGCCAGGCGGATGCTAAAGCCTGTGGCGCGATGGATCGCCAGCATCAAACTGTCACGCGGACCCGCGCCTGCATCCACGCCAATGTAAACAGCTGTCGCAATGCCTTGAATGAGAATACCCAGAAGAAATATCCCGATCTGCAGTGCGAGTTGATCCTTCACAGAAGGGATCAGATCCAAAAACAAATTGAGCCACGGACCGATGCACAGAATATTCGCAAGAGTGCCCCACCCAACGCGTTCACGTAATGCCAGTGCAATCAACAGGATGGCAAAGCCCATATAGATCGTCAACGTTCCGATGGTGACATTGAAAATATCTGCCAGCGCAACTTCCAGCACAAGCCACGTGCTTGTCCCAACCTCCGCACGGATGAGCAAAGCCAGAGCAAGACCGTACAGCATGAAACCTATTTGAATGACAACAAAATCTCTAAAGAATGTATTCCAGCGAATCGGTTTGAGCATTACTTCTCCTATAACCCTCGCGCAGAGCGGAGGGACAGTGTTTTTCTGTTCCGCAGACAAAGCGCGTGTTGTCTGCTAAACGCTTCATCTGCACTCGCCTGGTTTCGATACGCCCTTCGGGCTACTCAACCAGCGCTCGCTCAGCGCGGGATAATATCACCTATGATACACTCACGCCATGCCACAAATCATCGAAACCCATCGTGATCGTTTCATCATCAGCACCGACCCGGCCCGGCTCGATAACGATGCCATCGCCGAGATGCTCAAGCGTTCCTACTGGGCAAGCGGACGGCCGCGCGAACAGCTTGACCGCGCCCTGACTAATTCGCTGGTCTTTGGCATCTATGACGGCGAGAAACAGATCGGGCTGGCGCGCGTTGTCAGTGACTACGCCATCTTTGCCTATCTGTGCGATGTCTTCATTCACGAAGATTACCGCGCACATGGACTCGGCAAATGGCTGATGCAAACCATCCACGGTCACCCGGACCTGCAGGGATTGCGCCGCTGGGTGTTGGTCACACGCGATGCTCACGGTCTCTACCGTCAATTTGGCTGGGAGGGACTGCATGATCCTGACAGTTGGATGGAGATCCTGGTCCCGTTTCCCGGAGAGGCGCGCACCTGATGTCAGCCATCCTTCTTCGACCGGGACGGGAAAAGTCCCTGCTGCGCCGCCACCCGTGGATCTTCTCCGGCGCGATCCAGCGTGTGGAGGACGAGCCCGTTTCAGGCGGGACCGTGGACCTGCTCTCGTCCGACCGGCAGTTCCTCGCCCGGGCCGCCTACTCGCCCACCTCCCAAATCCGGGCGCGCGTCTGGACGTTCGAGGACGAACCGGTTGACAAGGAGTTCTTCCGCAAACGGATCCGCTCGGCCATCCGGGCACGTGAGGCATGGCACCTGACACCTGACGCCTACCGATTGATTTACGCCGAATCTGACGGCATCCCCGGGTTGATCGTCGACCGCTACGGCGATGTACTCGTCCTTCAGTCTCTCACAGCCGGTTCTGAATTCTGGAAGGAGACCCTCGCGGATCTCTTACTTGAAGAAACAGGACTCTCAGTCATTTACGAGCGTTCCGATGCCGACGTCCGTGGGCTGGAGGGATTAGAACCAAAAGTTGGAAACCTGCGCGGTCATCTCTTCTCTTCTGTCTTTCCTATTACCGAACACAACCTTCAATTCAAAGTCAATCTGGCAGAAGGACATAAAACCGGCTTCTATCTTGACCAGCGCGCCAACCGTTTGCGTGTGCGTAAGCTGGCAAAAGACAAGGATGTGCTGGATTGTTTCTGCTATACTGGCGGATTCACTGTCAACGCACTGGCCGGTGGAGCAAGATCCGTACTCTCGATCGATTCTTCCGCGGAGGCGCTGGAGTTATGCAAAGAAAATATCCTCCTCAATAACCTGGATGCCGCTCGCCAGATTTCCATCGCGGGCGATGTCTTTCAGCTCCTGCGCAAATTCCGCGACGAAAACCGTTCCTTCGACATGATCGTTCTCGACCCGCCCAAGTTCGCGCCCACCACCGCGCAGGTAGAACGGGCCGCCCGCGGCTACAAGGACATCAATCTGCTGGCCTTCAAGCTGCTGCGGCCTGGCGGGATACTGGTCACATTCTCATGCTCCGGCGGGATCGACGCGGGCCTGTTCCAAAAGATCGTCGCGGGAGCCTCCCTGGATGCAGGAGTTGAGGCGCAGATCCTCGAGCATCTATCGCAGGGACCCGATCACCCCGTCGCATTGAACTTCCCGGAAGGCGCCTATCTCAAGGGACTCGTCTGCTATAAACCCGGTTAACAACTGACTTTTGTCGATACGATCAGCGCCTCCAGCTTCTGGAGGCGCTGATTTTTATTTTGGTAAGAGAGGTTACTTATCTGCAACTAATAAAAAGCAGACGAATCATGCAGAAGGAGGTTTTTGGGTACAAGTAGTTCAAGAACATTGGGGGAGGTGCCTCTCATCTGTGCCGGATATAGATCTCTGGGTACCTGGTTGGTTACGGTCAATGTCCATTTTAGGTTATGGAAGGAGAACGCATGTTACAAAAGAAAAGTTTCTTTTATCGAGCATTGATCTATTCAGGGATACTACTTTTGATCCTTGTCGCACTTGGCGCGGCTGGGAAACAGGCAAACGCCAGTCGTTCTGCAGACCTGGTCGCCGAAGGCAAACAGATCTTCCGCTTTGACACTTTCGGCGATGAGGACTTCTGGGGAGGACAACTCAGGCTGCACGAAGCGATCGAAGGGGAGCGCTTTGGCGGCGTAGGGCCCGGCGTAAGCCCCGCGACAGCCCTATCGGTTGGTTTGAAGGTGGATGTGGATGCATTACCACGACTCCTGCAGAACCAGTTGAGGAAGGGCAGGGTCGATCTGAACGACCCGGCCGTCACCCTGGCTTTGCTCAAGTTGAATGCCGTCGTTGGCGTAAAAGGGTTCTTCAATCGAGATGGCAGCCTGCGCTCGGTCGGGATTACCTGCGCATTGTGTCACACAACCGTGGATGACTCCTTCGCTCCCGGTATTGGCCACCGTCTGGACGGCTGGGCAAACCGCGACCTGAATGTCGGTGCGATCATTGCCCTCTCGCCGGACCTGAGCCCATTTGAAAATATTCTCGGGGTTGATCGGGATACGGTCGTGGCCGTGCTCAGTAGTTGGGGGCCGGGAAAGTTCGATGCCGAACTGGTCCTGGATGGCAAGGCATTTAACCCTGAACAGGTGACTGACGGCGTGGTGACCGGTACGGATGTGCCCGGTGCCACCTTGCTCCCGCCGGCATTTGGTCTGGCAGGCGTTAATTTGCACACCTACACGGGTTGGGGTTCCGTGCCTTACTGGAATGCTTATGTTGCCAATGTCTTGATGCATGGCAAGGGAAACTTCTACGATCCGCGTCTCGACAACGCCGATCAATTCCCTCTGGCCGCTGCGAACGGGTTTGGTCACATCACCAATTCGGAAGATTTGATCACTCCCAAGTTGCCTGCCCTGCACGCATACCAGTTATCCCTTGTCGCTCCACGGCCGCCACATGGGAGTTTCGATGCCAGCGCTGCCTCACGCGGACAGGCGCTCTTTATGGGAAAAGCGAACTGTGCGAGCTGTCATGTGCCCCCACTTTTCACGGAGCCAGGCTGGAACCTGCATACTCCCGAAGAGATCGGCATCGATGCCTTCCAGGCCGACCGGTCGCCTGACCGACGCTATCGCACCACTCCGCTCAAGGGCTTGTGGACCCATATGGAGGGCGGCTTCTATCACGATGGGCGTTTCGCCACTCTCCTGGATGTTATCAACCACTATGATACCCACTTCGGGCTGGGGCTGACCGACGATGAAAAATCTGACCTGGCCGAATATCTAAAATCGCTGGGCGGCGCCCCATAAACACTGAATAAAACATTCTATCAACGCCTCCATGGAAGCATGGAGGCGTTTTGGATTTGGTAAGAAATCAGAGGATTCTGAAACTAACAGAATACGGCAGCAATATCATCAAAGCGCATCTCAAAAGACTGATGCATCCGCAGGTAAGGTGTTATACTTTCCTGCATCTATTCATTAGCGATACGTCATTGCGAGCACAGTTGCCACTCCTCGCAATGACGTTTCATTTTAGGAGGAAGAGTTGAAACACTACAAATATTTAATCATCGGTGGCGGGCTGGCAGGCGATGGTGCCACACAGGGAATCCGCGAACTGGATGCAGAAGGATCGATCGGTATGATCAGCATGGAGCCTGATCCGCCATACATGCGGCCAAATCTCTCAAAGGGTTTGTGGAAGGGCCGCCCGGTGGAAAAGATCTGGCGCAAGACGAAAGAGCGGGGCACTGAGATTCATCTCAATTGCACGGTAACCGAACTTGATCCGAAGAAAAAACTTGTCCGTGACAGTGAGGGAGAGGAATACACATACGATAAGCTGCTGCTCGCAACCGGGGGCACACCCAACCACTTGCCGTTTGGGAATGGCAACATTATTTATTTTCGCAATTTCCAGGATTATCAACATTTGCGCGCGCTGACCGAACAGGGCGATCACTTTGTTGTGATCGGTGGAAGCTTCATCGGTTCAGAACTGGCTGCCGCGCTGACAATAGTCGGGAAAAAGGTGACCATGGTTTTTCCCGAAAATTCAATTAGCCAGAATATCTTTCCACGCGATCTTTCCCACTTCCTGAATGATTACTACCGCGAAAAAGGCGTGGAATTGTTAACAGGAGATACGGTTGCCAGCGTTCAAAAGCAGGGCGATCGTATCATGGTTCACACAGGTAGCGGACGCGAGCTCGAAGCAGATGGTGTCGTGGCCGGGATCGGCATCCATACGGACCTGGATCTGGCTAATGAAGCAGGTGTCAAAGTAAACAATGGCATTCATGTCAACGAGCACCTGGAAACCTCTGTCCCGGATATCTACGCAGCCGGTGATGTAGCGAATTTCTTCCATTCCACACTTGAAAAGCGGACGCGTGTCGAGCACGAAGACAACGCCGTCCAGATGGGAAAGGTCGCGGGGCGCAACATGGCCGGTGGCAACGAGACGTACACTCACATCCCGATGTTCTACTCTGATCTATTCGACCTGGGCTATGAAGCGGTGGGAGAGATGAGCAGCAAGATGCAAACCTTGGAAGACTGGCATGAGAAGCCCTTCAAAAAAGGCGTGGTGTATTACATGGACGACGATCGCGTGCGCGGTGTATTATTATGGAATGTCTGGGAAAAAGTGGAGGAGGCGCGTGCCCTGCTAAGAGAGGCAGGTCCATTCAAAGAGAAAGATTTGAAGGGAAGGATAACAGGGTAGCAAGTCACTATACTCAATCACAATTTTCCGCAGGCAACAAGTTTGACTTGAGGACGAAAAGCCCATTTTCTATATCAGAGACATAAATATACTGGCAATTGATATCTACACCCGTCGTATACGTACCGGTAACAAAAGAACTAACCAGGAATGGCGAAACTGGGTCTGAGATGTCAAGGACTTGTAAACCCGAAGGTCCAGTACTCATAAATAAGTAGTTGCCTCTGATATGCATTTTATTGATTCTATCTCCTGCATCATAAACGCCGATCCGAGTCGGTTGTGCAGGATCAGAAACATCAACAATTTCAAGGTTCCCGTACCATTCAGCAATATATACATATTGCTCTTTTGCTGTTAGTTCAACAGGAATAGACTCCATCTTATATGTACCGACCTCTTTGACGTCTGCCTCATCGGAGATATTTAGGATTCGCATTCCTACATCCCGAACAATTATGTATGCATAGTTATCCACCACTGAAATACCATAATTTAGTTGACCTTGCCCACCGAGATTGTAGCGAACGACTGGAATTGGATTTTCAATCCTGGATATGTCAAGTACTAAAAAATTATTATCAATTGTAGTTGCATAGGCACGCTTACCAACGACGGTCATGTTGACAATTTCTGCGATTTGCACGGGGGCAAAACTGATGTCTCCTGAGTCTGGAAACAACATATCAACGATTTCAACACCCGCAGGCCAGTTCCCATGCGTGAATTGCTGTCGCAGAACTGCATAATGGTCAAATTCCGTTACGAGCACCGGTTGGTAGGGCAATTTGCCCAAATCCTTTGGATCTGTAGGAGTTGCAACGTCGAACACATGTAGAAAATAGTGAAGCTCCTGATTTTTGTTTTCCA